>CADBUD010000368.1 GCA_902797785.1 uncultured Lachnospiraceae bacterium | reverse complement strand
TATGGGAAATGCCTGACGGAGAATGACGTTCTTTCGGAGGGCGTTTTTCATTTGCAGGAAAGGAGCAGAGAAGGAGGTATGATGCACTTGGAGAATAAGAGAGATTTGATTACGGGACTTGCACATGGTAATGGTGCGCTGCTTAAAAGTGCCAAAAACGCCATCAATGATTTCTGCCTGAAGGAATATGATGGCGAAGCGGATTTTTCCGACCTTTCCAACATAGAGATTGCCTATACGGACTGGTCGGACAAGGAAACGGATGCGGTGCATTCCGTTCAGGCGGTAGTGGATCTGCAAAACTATGCCCTCTTTACCTATGTGGATGGGAATGCAGCAGACGAACAGAACTATGATTCCTTGGAAGCATTTATGGAAATGGAGCTTGGTTTCCTTGATTTTGACAGCCTGGTGTCCCTGTCAGGCGAAGCGGACGGGAAACTTTGAGGCAGTGCCTATGAGATCATGAAGGTTCTGAATGGTTGCGATTATTTTTGTCAAGTTATGTGTGCATTATGTTGAACCGCCGTATGCCAAACGGCATGAACTGGTGGTGTGAGAGGGGGCTTAATTGCCCCCTGCTCGATTGCCTGTTGGCAGGACGGAAAGCAAAATATTGTGCAATTATATCGTAATAAGATTCAGGTATTTCAAAATGGAATCTTACAGAACAAACCGCATACTTTGGGAAATTTAGGAAAAAGATGATAGAATGAAAGAGGAAACTATGGTATGATAAGCTTAATAAAAATATATAATATAAAATGAGTTTCGGCAAAGAGGTGGATGAATGATGGAAAAACGAACCATTGGAATCGGACATCAGGATTTTGAAAAAATAAAGAGGAAAAACCTGTTCTATGTAGATAAAACAAATTTCATAAAAGAATGGTGGGAAAGAGAAGACGATGTGACACTCATCACCCGCCCGCGTCGTTTTGGGAAGACGTTAAATATGAGCATGATGAACTGTTTCTTTTCCAATCAATACGAAAACAGGGGAGATTTGTTCGAAGGACTCTCCATATGGAACGAGGAGAAATACCATAAAATCCAGGGAACGTATCCCGTGATTTTTTTATCCTTTGCCAATATAAAAGAAACAAATTTCCCTTCAATGAAAGAAAACCTGTTTTATTCCCTGATTGATTTATACGAACAAAACCGTTTTTTATTGAAAAGTGAATTTCTTGGGGAAAAAGAAAAGGAATATTTTAAAAGCATTTCCGTTGGAATGTCTGACGTAACTGCGTCTTTGGCATTAAAACAATTATCCAATTTTTTAAACCGGCATTATGGAAAAAAAGTCCTGATATTTTTGGACGAGTATGATACTCCTATGCAGGAAGCATATATCAATGGCTATTGGAAGGAATTGACCACATTCATTCGAACGATGTTCAATAACACCTTCAAGACAAATCCCTATCTGGAACGTGCTATACTTACAGGAATTACGAGGGTAAGTAAGGAATCTATTTTCTCAGATTTGAACAATCTGAATGTAGTGACGACGACATCTGATGAATATGCAGATTCCTTCGGTTTTACGGAGCAGGAAGTCTTTGCGGCAATGGACGAGTACGGATATGAAAACAAGGAGGAAGTGAAGCATTGGTATGATGGCTTTATTTTTGGAAAAACTCCGGATATCTATAATCCCTGGTCCATCATCAATTTTCTTGCTAAAGGAAAATTAAAATCCTACTGGGCAAATTCCAGCAGCAACGGATTGATCAGTTCGCTGCTTCGGAAAGGGAGCATAAATATCAAGAAGGACTTTGAACAGCTTCTTTTAGGAAATCCTGTCGTCTGCAGGATCGACGAAGAAATTATCTATGACCAGCTGGACAGAAACGAGAATGCCATATGGAGTCTTTTGCTCGCCAGTGGATATTTAAAGCTTCTTCAATATGAGGAGGAAGGCGATTATGAACTGGCGCTGACAAATTATGAAGTGAAAAAAATGTTCGAGCGGATGATAGATAGCTGGTTCCAAGAAGATGCTTCCAGCTATAATGAATTTATCAAAGCGCTTATGACCAACAATGTAAAAGCGATGAACCGCTATATGAACAGAATTGCGTTAGCAACCTTTAGTTCTTTCGATACCGGCAATAGACCATCAGAACAGACGGAACCAGAGCGATTCTATCATGGATTTGTGCTAGGACTCCTTGTTGAGCTGAAGGACAGATATCAAATAAAATCTAATCGTGAAAGCGGTTTTGGACGTTATGACGTGATGATGATTCCGAAAAATGATGCGGATGACGGAATTATTCTAGAATTTAAAGTGTTGGACGAGGAAGAAGGAGAAAGCAGCCTGAACGATACGATCAGGGAAGCCTTGAAACAAATCGAGGATAAGAAGTATGAACAGGAGCTTGTGGAACTTGGAATCACAAAAGAACGGATAAGAAAATATGGGTTTGCATTTCAGGGGAAAACGGTTCTGATTGGCAAGGGATAATAAAAACAACAGTAATACCGAAGATATTTAAAATATAACACAG
>CADBUD010000367.1 GCA_902797785.1 uncultured Lachnospiraceae bacterium | reverse complement strand
GCTGCTTTCTCATCATCTTCAGATGTGCCATTTGACTGCCCTACATGGTCAAGAGCAATATGCGCTAGTTCGTGGAACAGGCTGAACCAAAACTTAGCCGGTACACCTAAGACTATCTCCAATCTAACTGCGGTCTCTGGTGTAAGCTGCACCTCACCGTTAATGAGCTTACTGATCTATATTTATAATTTATATTTCACGCTCTACCATAACGCTCTTGTAGGCCGGACGGATGATTTTTCCCATCCCGACAATTTCCTCCAAGCGGTGTGCGCTCCAGCCGACGATACGGGCGATGGCAAAGATCGGGGTGTATAATTCCTGAGGGATTCCCAGCATCTCATAGACAAAACCGCTGTAAAAGTCTACATTTGGGCTGACTCCTTTATAAATTTTTCTCTTTTCTGCGATGATTTCCGGTGCCAGAAGTTCGATATTTTTGTAGAGCAGCATGTCATTTTCACGATGTTTTTCTACAGAAAGCTGTTCTACGAACTTTTTAAACACACGCTCTCTCGGATCGGAAAGAGAATATACGGCATGCCCCATACCATAGATCAGACCCTTTCGGTCAAAAGCCTCTCCTGCAAGGATTTTGGTCAGGTAGCTTCGGATCTGGTCTTTGTCAGAATAATCCGTGACATGGTTTCTGATGTCTGCGATCATTTCCATGACTTTGATATTTGCACCACCGTGACGCGGTCCCTTTAGGGATGACATCGCTGCCGCCATTGCGGAATATGTATCCGATCCGGAGGATGTAACGACTCTGGTGGTAAAGGTGGAATTATTTCCGCCTCCATGCTCCATATGAAGCATCAGGGCTACATCTAAGACTTTCGCCTCGATAAAAGAATACTTTCTATCCGGGCGAAGCATCATGAGCAGGTTCTCTGCTGTGGAAATATTCGGGTTCGGACGATGAATGTACATACTCTCATCCATCTCATAGTGATTGTAGGCATGGTATGCATAGACTGCAAGCATTGGGAAGACGCTGATCAGATTCATGCACTGCCGAATGACGCTTTTGACGTCCGTAGCATTGGACGTACTGTCATAAGAGGCTAAGGTCAGGATGCTCCGTGTCATGCTATTCATAATGTCTTTTCCCGGTGCTTTCATAATGACATCCCTGGTAAAGTTGGACGGAAGCTCTCTTCCTTTTCCAAGATATTCACGGAATTCTGCCAATTCTTTTTTATCCGGGAGATTTCCGAACAGAAGAAGGTAGGCGGTGGTTTCAAATCCAAAATTTTCTTTTCCGATATAATTTACGAGGTCTATGACATTATATCCCCGATACCAGAGTTTTCCGTCGCATGGTACCTTTTTCCCATCGACCTGGGCAAAGGACTCAATTTTTGAAATATTGGTAAGTCCTGTCAGGACTCCGTTTCCATTTCTGTCACGAAGTCCGCGGTTTACGCTGTTTTCCTCAAATAGTTCATCTGAAATAGCGTCATTCTCCATGCAGAGCTTTACATATTTTTCTAATTTTTCATCGATTCCATCTAAAAAATCCATTCCAAACTCCTTTCTGCCTATGGAACTGCGAAAAAAGTATGCTGCCAAAATTGTATGCCAGGAACAGAAAAATCTAAATCACAGCAAAATCTTCATGACCACACGTTTTTTGGCACTTCCAAAAAATTTTGTCTTTAGTATTTTCTCATAAAACGTTTCCTTCGTCAATTTCTTTTTTTGTTGCACTTGTCACCTTAAAAAACCGGATTCACATGAACCATACAGTGTTTGACCTTTGGAAATCCGTCCTCGATCTGATCGTGTACCTTCTGTGCGATTTCATGCGCATCATACAGGGTCAGATGTCCATCTGCCTCTATCTCTACATCTACGTATACTTTGGAACCAAACTGTCTGGTCTGGAGCATGCTGACGCCTTTTACTCCCTCCAGGGATGTGATGAGCTGGCGCATTTCCTCCTCGGTCTGGTCGTCACAGGCCTTGTCGATCATCTGATCTAGAGCCTCTTTAAAGATTTCATAGGCTGCCACAAAAATAAACAGACTAATCACCACACTGGCTGCTGCGTCACATACCGGAAAGCCCATCCTGGCTCCGGCGATACCCAGCAGGGCTCCAACAGAGGACAGGGCGTCTGAACGATGATGCCATGCATCTGCCTTTAAGGCTGCAGACTGTATTTTGTCTGCGGCGATTTTGGTATACCAGTACATCCACTCTTTGATCGCGATGGAACAGATCGCTGCCACCAAGGCCAATACTCCCGGAATCACAAGAGCATCCCCACTCTGTCCCAGTAAGACTGTCCGTATCTTTTCCAGTCCGCCCATGCCAAGCTTTGCTCCGGTGACGGCCAGTGTCATCGCGAGGATCATGGATGCGGCACACTCGAATCTCTCGTGTCCGTATGGATGCTCTTTATCTGCCTCTTTTCCGGAAATGGTGACTCCGATCATGACGATGATTGTGCTGAATACATCAGATGCGGAATGCACCGCATCTGAAATCATAGCTCCGGAATGTGCCGCAACCCCTGCCAATAATTTAAAAAACGCAAGAAAGAAATTAATAATAATACTGAGATTGGACACTCTCATCGCAATTTCTTTTTCTGTAAGATTCGCTGACTGCGCTTTAACCTTCATCCTGCCGCCTCCTTTTCTTTTCCGTCCGAAATGCCCACTATAACTTTAATTTCTCCTAAGTATATCACCACGGAATGGTTTTGTAAATATACTTTCAAAAAGATTATTCTAAGCATACTTGTAATCGTTTCGACTAAAAAATGTTTGGAGGCGCTAACTTTTAAAAAAACGTCAATGATTTTCGTTATCGAGGAGAAACTCATGCGTGATCTGCATCACGCTCTGAAGCTTCCTGATATCATATAATATGTCCTGACTTTCCAAAGAATGATTCCCCTGCTCGATCAAATGGAGCGGTATGTCGTGTTCTTTACATCCCTGCTGTAAAATCTTCGTGTCCGCCCATCCGTCCTTTGTACCGTGAAATGCGATGGCATTGATTTTCTCCTGTTTCATCACCCGGAAGGTTTCCCGCAGCGGGGTATAGAGGACAAATTTGGGTGAGAGCTGATGCCGATAGGCATAATCTACGGCTACGATGGTTCCGACACTTTTGGACAGGAATAGAAGGTCTAATGCCTTGGAGCCATCGATTTCTTTAAGCTGTTCCTCTGTCTGCTGCTTTGCGATTTCAAAAATCTGCATCATGCTCTCCTCGGATTCCTTTTCCGGTTTGGGAAAGCCCTGATAGCTCAGATCTATGATTTTGTATCCCATGCTCCGTGCCATCTTTTTGGAATAATATAATAACGGTTTATCTGCATGATATCCCATCCCCGGGAATACGATCGCTAATTTTTCCATTTATAATTTCTCCTTTAATATTTGGGAAACTTTAGCCGGATCGGCCTTCCCGCGCATTGCTTTCATTGTCTGTCCGACCAGATATCCAATGGCCTTCTCTTTTCCCTTTCGATAATCTTCTACAGATTTCGGATTTTCCTGAAGGATCTTTTCGATGGTCTGCAATAGTACCCCATCGTCTGTTACCATTTTTAATCCATGTTCCTCAACGTATTGTTCTGGATCGACATCTTGATGAAAGATTTTTTCAAAGACTTCCTTGGCCACCGTACTGTTAATGATTCCCTTTTCTGTCAGCTCTATGAGTCCGGCAAGGTTTTTTGGGGAGAAGGTGAGGTCTTCCGGATCCATCTCCTCTTCTTTTAACAGACGCATCGTCTCGACCATCAGCCAGTTCGAAACTTTTTTGGGTTTTTTGCAAAGTTCTGATGCCGCTTCAAATATATCTGCCAGTTTTTTGTGCCCGGTAATGATTTTGGCATCGTAGAGTGGAATTTCATATTCCTTCAGATATCTTGATAATTTTTCTGTCTGAAATTCCGGGAGAGAGTCCTTGATTTTTTGAAGCCACTCATCGCTGATCACGACCGGTACCAGATCCGGTTCCGGAAAATACCGGTAATCCTTTGCATCTTCTTTCGAGCGCATCGCATAGGAGTATTCTTTTTCATCATCCCAGCGTCTGGTCTCTTGTATGACGGCCTCTCCCGCTTCAATAAGATCGATCTGGCGTTCCCGTTCTGCTTCAATCGCTCTGGCAATTGCTTTGAATGAATTGAGGTTCTTCATTTCGGTACGGGTTCCGAACTCCTCTGCTCCTACCTCGCGGACTGAAATATTGACATCTGCTCTCATGGAACCTTCGTTTAATTTGCAATCAGAAGCACCAAGATATTGTATGATCATCCTTAGTTTTTCCAGATAGGCAATGACCTCTTCTGCCGACCGCATATCCGGCTCGGATACGATTTCGATCAGAGGAACGCCGGAGCGGTTATAGTCTACAAAAGAACAGTCACTCCAATCATCATGAACCAGCTTTCCTGCATCCTCCTCCATATGAATTTCGTGGATTCCGATTTTTTTTCTCATCGCCCTATCGATTTCTGTCCCGGAGATATTTTCTGCTCCGGAATTATTTTCCGCTCCGGAGGTATTTTCTGTCCTGGCGGTATTTTCTGTCCCGGGATTTCCTTCTGGTTTTTGGTCGTTCTCTCCGGAAAGTTCAATCTCGACATATCCATCCCTGCAGATAGGAAGATAGAGCTGGGAAATCTGATAGTTCTGCGGATTATCCGGATAAAAATAATTTTTTCGGTCAAATTTATGAACCTGTGTGATGGTACAATGGGTCGCTAGTCCAACGGCTGCGGCATATTCTACCACCTGCTTATTTAATACCGGAAGGGCTCCCGGCATTCCGGTGCAGACCGGACAGGTGTGCGTATTCGGTTCTCCGCCAAATTCTGTACTGCAGGAACAGAAAATCTTTGTTTTCGTTGCCAATTCTACATGTACCTCTAACCCGATGACTGTTTCGTATTCTTTTCTCATCTTCCTGCTCCTTCCCCGATTGTTTTCTGCTCTGTCCCGTATGCGGTATCTCTTTTCTTTGCCAGATCGCATCGTTCCCGTGTCCGTGTCTGTTCATAGGTATAGGCTGCCTGCAGGATCTTTTTTTCTTCAAAGCAGTTTCCCAGCATCTGAACGCCGATTGGCAGTCCGTTTTTATCTTTTCCACAAGGAACACAGATTCCCGGAAGCCCTGCTAAATTGGCTGAAATCGTATAGATGTCTCCTAAATACATTTTGAGAGGATCGTTAAGGCTGCTTCCCAGCTTTGGCGCTGTCGTCGGCGCTGCCGGTGCCAGGATGACGTCATAGGTCTTAAAGGCTTCGTCGAACGCCTGCTTGATCAGCGCCTTGGTCCGAAGTGCCTTCAAATAATAGGCATCATAATATCCTGAACTTAATACAAAAGAGCCAAGCATGATCCGGCGTTTTACTTCGGCTCCAAAGCCTTCGGATCGGGTCTTTTTGTACATATCATGCAGTCCTTCATAGTCCGGGGTTCGGTAGCCGTATTTCACACCGTCAAAGCGTGCCAGATTTGAACTTGCCTCTGCAGATGCGATGACATAATAGGCCGGAATCGCATATTCGACCAGGCCTAAGTCGAATTCTTCCACCTCTGCTCCCTGCTGTTTTAATACCTCTGCGGCGTGCAGCACGCTTGTCTTTACCTCTGTCTCGATTCCCTCTCCGAAATAGCTTTTAGGGATTCCAATCTTGAGCCCTTTTCCCTCTGCCTTTAATGCAGAAGTAAAATCCGTATCCCTGCGCCGGATCGAGGTGGAATCTTTTTTATCATAGGAAGCAATCACCTCTAAGATCGCCGCTGCGTCCGTCACATCTTTTGCCACCGGACCAATCTGATCCAGGGATGAGCCATATGCAATCAGTCCATAACGCGATACCGTTCCATACGTCGGTTTGATTCCGGTCACACCACAAAATGAGCTCGGCTGCCGGATCGAACCACCGGTGTCTGAGCCAAGGGCGTAAAAGCATTCCTCTGCTGCGACCGCGGCACAGGAACCGCCGGAAGAACCGCCCGGTACATGTTTCGTATTCCACGGATTTTTGGTCACACCAAAATAGGAGGTCTCTGTGGTACTTCCCATGGCGAACTCATCCATATTGGTCTTCCCTAATAGGACTGCACCTGCCTCTTCCAGTCTGCCTACTGCTTCCGCAGTATAGGTCGGAATGAAATTTTCCAAGATTTTGGAGCTGCAGGTCGTTTTCCATCCCTTCGTGCACAAATTGTCCTTTATTGCTGCCGGAACTCCTGCCAAAGGGCCATTTAACTCTCCCTGATCAATCTTTTTTTGAATCTCTTCTGCCTTCTTTAGGGCTGCTTCCCTGTCTGTCGTAACGTAGCTGTGAATCTCCGGCTCTACCGCTTCGATTTGTTCACAGCAGGCCTCCACTGCTTCCCGAACGGATACTTCCTTCGAGTGGATTTTTTTCCCCAGCTCCACTGCTGTTAAACTCAACAAATTCATGTCATCTGTCCTTTCTTACTTCATTCTTGCATAACATCGGTTTTCATTTGCAAGTCTACGATTCTACCGTTTTAGGAACAACGAAGCTTCCATTTTTTTCTTCCGGAGCATTGGAAAGCATCTGGTCTCTTTGATTTTCGTTCTCGACCCTGTCCTCACGAAAGACATTGTGAAGGTCAAACGCATGGGACATCGGTTCCACTCCATCGGTATCCAGCTCATTGAGCTTATCAATATAATCCAATATTTTTTCCATATCTTTTTTGGCCTGCTCTTTTTCTTCTTGAGAGAGTTTTAATTTCGCCAATATTCCTACATATTCCATTGTCTCATCCGTAATCCTGTTTTCCACCATTCTTCCTCCATTCTCTTTCCTTTTTTACGGCGGCAGTTTTTTCTGCTCCTTTTTCTCCCGACAGTAGTTTTTCTTTCTAATCCTTTTTCTCCCGACAGTAGTTTTTCTTTCTAATCCTTTTTCTCCTGACCGTAGTTTTTCTTTCTAATCCTTTTTCTCCTGACAGCAGTTTTCTGTTTTTTGCTCATGAACGAAATAGCCTGCGGGTCTGTTCATGAGCTACGCCGGATTTTGGCCGCTGAAAACGAGCTTAATAAGAGCGACACACCAAGTATGATCGCTGCTACTGCTCCTGCGATCAAAATTCCCACTTCTGTCCCCGAAAGCTCTTCCTGGATCAGCCAGGCCAGATGGGTCTCGAACCAATCCGGATAGCACATCGTCAGAACACTGACGGTGTTGTTCAATGCATGCATGAGCATAGAAACAAAGATGCTTCCGGACTGATATACGGCAAAGGTCAGTGCCAATCCCAATATGCCAGTCGTCACGAAACGGACAACACTCATATGATACAGGCCAAAAACCGCCGCTGTAAGCACGACTGCCTGCCATGGTTTTATGCGCTCCTTTAGTGTTCCAAAGATAAATCCCCGGAAGAGGGTTTCTTCGCAGATGGCCGGTACAACGGCAAACATCACGATGATCTCTGCCATGGACAGCTCCTGCATATACTGGCCGAGCTTTTCACTGACTTCGGAAACGCTTTCCGGCATGAGCTTTGTCAATACCACTCCCAGGAGCATCATGATCAGAAAAGTTCCCACCCAAAGGAGAAGTCCTCCCAAAAGCTTCGACGGCTTTGGAACGCGCAGGGAAAACAGCTTTTTTTTGTCTGCTTTGATATACCATGCGAACAGGCAGGAAAGTATCACGAACAGGCTCTGCATCATGGAATTTCCCAGCATTCCAAATTTTCTTTGTAAAAAGGCTCCCAGATATATCATCACCATCAGACAGCATGCCAATAAAAATATCGCATCCGGAATCGACGGCATCTGTCCTTCTTTGATGTTTCTCCGGTTTTCAAACAGCTGTATGCTGCCTTCTTCCCCAAACAAGAGACGTTCGCTGCTAAAGACTTTCCCCAATAAAAATACGCCAATCAGACTGTAAAAGACATTGGAGAACAGCACGATCAAAATATGGCTCAGTTCGTATTGGAATGAGAACAGTCCTTTGATCAAGAGAACGACATTGACTACCGGAACTGCTGACAATGTCGTATTTAACTCAATATTGGGAAGGAATCCCACATAGCTGGTCAGCATGATCACCAACAACAGCGGTGTCGAATAGTTTTCCGCCTCTTTGAAGGTCTTTGCAAATATGGAAATCAGAATGCTCAACACGGAGACCAGAAGAGAAAAGGTCATGACTGCCAAAAGTGCCAGGAGCACTGCCGGCAGGAAGGTCACCAGATGAATCTCGATCTTTGTGTCACCCATTAAAAGGGATTGAAAGACCAAAAATCCCATAATGGCCATGGAAAGGAAATTCAATATGGCAGAAATCATGGCCAGGGTGGAGACTGCGAGCAATTTGCTCATGATCAATTCATAGCTGCTCGCTGGAAGTGTCAGCAGGGTCTCCATCGTTCCCCGCTCCTTTTCTCCTGCGGTCAGGTCAATGGCCGGATAAATCGCTCCCAGCAGGATGCTGACAATCATCAGCATCGGAATGATCGATCCAAACATGTAGCCTGCCGTCTGTTCCTGGGATGAGAGATCTTTCAACTCGCTCTCGATCGGATAGAGCGTTGTTTCCAGATCCAGACCTGATGATTTGATTTTTTCCTTTCTCAGCTGTTCCTGATAATCCTCTAATACTTTTTCCAGCATCGTGGAGGCTGTCTGAGAATCCCGGATGGAGGAATTATAATAAATCTGAAATTTTAGCTTTCCTTCTGATTCCTGCATTTCCAGATAGGCATCGATTTTTTTCTCCTCCAGATCTTCTCTTGGGGTGCTGGTATTTTTTACAATAAAATAATATTCTCTTTCATCCTCTTCTTTGGTAAGTAACGTCCTCAGCTCTTCTTCTTTGCTGACTCCTTCAAGACTGACCCGGTACGCTTTATGCGCGCTTTCCTGTGAGACCATGCTGGCAATCTGCATTCCGGCAAAGAACATCAATGGATACAGAATCAAAGGAACTAAGATCATGATGATAATCGTCTTTTTGTCTCGAATGACATCCAGCATTTCTTTTTTATATAAGGTAAATAATCTTTTCATGTTCAATTTTTTCTGCCTTTCCTTATAGAAGTTTTTCCGCGTTTTGCAACATGTCCTGTTCCTTTCGAAGGGAAAAGAATACATCCCGCAGATTCGTGACCTGATACCGCTCCATCAGCTCTTCCGGTGTCCCGGACGCAATGATTTTTCCATGATCGATCATCAGGACACGGTCGCACAGATGCTGTGCCTCCTCCATATAATGGGTCGAATACAGCACGGTTTTTTTCTTTTCTTTTTCCTGCTTCATGAATTCCAAAATCGACTCACTGACCAGCACATCCAATCCCAGGGTCGGCTCATCAAAAATATAGATCTCCGGCTGATGGATCATGCAGCGTGCGATAGCGGCTCTTTGTGTCTGCCCGGTGGAAAGCTTTTCGATCCGGTTATCCACAAAGGAGGACATGTCCAAAATCTCAATGATCTGTTCGATTCTGCTTTTGCACTCTTCTTTTGATAATCCATAGACCTCTCCGAAAATGCTTAGGATTTCGCGGCTGCTAAGCCGCCCATACATTTTGGTGTTTCCGGAAAGATATCCGATCTTTTGCTTTTTTTCCATCCGGTCGGTGATGACCCTCCCCTTACCGTCGGTCAGCGTCACCTCTCCCTCGGTCGCATCCATGAGGCATCCCAGGATTCTTAGCAGTGTCGTTTTACCGGCTCCATTCGGTCCTAAGATGCCCACGATTTCTCCCGGATCCGCTTCTAAGGAAATATGGTCCACTGCGTAGAATTCTGTTTTCTTTTTCTGAAGCTTTTTTTTCTTTTTTCCTTCCTCTGCTGTCATTTCTGTTTTGGTAAATTTTTTGCAAAGACCTGTTGCTTTAATCATTCTTTTAACCTCTCTTATTTTTCACAAAAAGGGGGCTGTCGCAATCCATGTCTGCGCAGCGCCATTGCTGCAATCCTTCATGCGATAGTCCCCTTTCGGAAGGCAATCCTATTTAATGTTATAGGAAACGAATTTATTCGTTTCCTATTGCGCCAAACGCGAGGCGCTGAAAGCGCCCTTCCTATCGCGTTTGTGTGCATTAACATGATATAGTAAACGCATTTATTTAATGCGTTTACTATACTTATCCATTGAGCCCGGCAAGCTGAATCACAATTCCATCATCACTGGAATAGACGACACTTCCCTTTCCCATTCTCCTATGCATCTCTTCCTGCTGCTCTTTTGTGCTGACCTGAAGCCGTGAGTCTGTGCCATCCTTTTGGTAATCCTGGATGGAACTGTTGACCTCACGGATCTTGTTTCCCATCGTGTGGAAAATCGACTGAATCCGGTTTAAGATCTCTTTTCGCTCTTCACTGGAATCTGCCTCAGCCAGTCTGCCCTCTAAGGTCGTGCGGATCTTGGACATGGAATTTAGCTGCTCTTTGGCGCTCGCTGCCTGCATCAGGACTCCCGTCTCTGCATTTCCAAATCCATCCTGCGGGCCGAGGGTCTTTTCAATCGTCTCTTCCCGTATTTTTTCTTGTTTTTCCTCTTGCTTTTCCTTCGCATCCTCCATTCGCTTTTCGACCTGGTGCTTTCTCAGCTCGGCATTCAGCTCCTGAATCTGCTTTTGAACGTCCTTTTTTTCATCAGATTTTTCTTCTTCTGTTTTTTCCTGATCATTTGAAATGCTCCTCATCTGACCACGCAAATCTGTAAGCTGCTTTTCAATATCCTGCTCGTAGCTATCCAGTTCGACCTTTTCCTGTGTCGGGGAGCTCTGGGAATATCGATAATCAATTCCTGAAACATCCATAGCAAACCCTCCTTCCGTATCTATCATCCTGTCGTTTATTTCATCGTATGTGCGTTTATCATAAATCCTATTATCTCATACATTTGTGCACTATCGCCTAGTTTGGGATAATTATATCACATCTTCTTTAAAAAGGGAATCCCTTTTTTCCTATTTTTTCCTACGGAAGGTTACTATTCACAGTCAATTTGCTAAATGAAAGAGATTCGTCGTGCTTGCACGTAAGAAACTCTTTTATTTAGCAAATTTTCCTGC
>CADBUD010000366.1 GCA_902797785.1 uncultured Lachnospiraceae bacterium | reverse complement strand
TATTGAAACCCATTTTTGTGTTGGATATAATGTTTTTTCATCAGCTCCATGGCCTGCATGATAATATGTCGATGCGACTGAGGGCAACTGGATGACCAGGATGCCGGATTTTTTATTTTTCTGCCCATCATACATACTGGAAAAAATTTCCCAATCAACATGCTTTCGGTTTCTTGTTTCTGTTCCTACTAGTACAATAGTAACAGTAGAATCCTTTAGATATTCATCTCTGATTAATTGACGGATTGTTTCGTCTGAATCATCTTCGTCAATGTCTCCAATTTCAACAGATTTATCAATAAACAACTCAAATGGTTCCGCGATGCTAGATAGATAATCCTTGTATTCTTGGTCATTTTTATGATGAAAACTAATAAAAACTTTATGCATTTAACATCTCCATTGAATTATAAATCTAAATCATGAGTAATTTTCATAATTGGAAATTTCTTTCGACTGCAACCAAAGGACTTGCGACTTTTCCTCTTTTTTATGAGATATAAATATTTTAATGCTTATTTTTTCTTTCTAGAGCAATAATTGTATAAAGTATCTAAAGGATGTCTTTTTATTTGCATGCGCTTATTCCGTGCAACCATATTAACCCATTGATTCAAATCATCCGCATCTAATGTGCTAAAATCACTTAAATTTAATTTATATTGAATTTTGGAAAAACAAGCTGCAGACTCTTGTGCTTCGCTTAAATTTCTTCTTCGTTGTTTTTTCTGAATGCTATTAAACATTCCGATCTCTGAAAACAGCCACGGAGAATCTGTTAAATAATTACCTATTTCAGAAACTTCTACAGACTGAGGCGTGTTTAAGAAAAACAAACATTCGCAGCGGTCCATAACCTCCATTAAAGATGTGTTTAGCATAAGAAGTACATGTTGGCATACGCGATCTTTAAAAAGTGAGTTGTATTTTGTACCATACTTCTTGAAGAAAAATGAATCTAAGCCTTGTCTTAGAGACGAAAAGTGCTTCCATACTAAAGAGTCTATGAAACTGGTTAGATTGAAATTTACATACAACCATTCTGCTAATGCGTAAGATAAATCTTCATCATCTCTTGAATGAGAAATGAAAATGTCAAATCTATTTTGGGACGGAAACCATCCTTGTTTTAAAGCATTGCCATCAAGAACAAAGCCTTTTTTTAGGTATAATTCAATTGGAATAACAAAATCAGATTTGATAGAAAAAAACTGATTTCTATTTTTACGTATGTATTCTTTTTTCATTGAAGACACATCGTCAAAAGTCACGTCTTTTATATTGAATCCTTTAAACATTGGTCCGCTCTTTTTTATTTTTCCTTACTGCTGTGTGCTAACGGTTTTGGCATACCACAAATAGAAATATAGACTAAAAATCTGTCAAAAAACTCGCGAACGGGCAAGAAAATTGATTCGTGGCTGTTCCCCAGGATTTGACCCTGCTAAATCGGGCGTTTTATGACTGTGAGTTTTGTCAAATCCTGTCAATTCCGAAAATTTTCCATCCCTCCCTATATGCGGGAATTTTCGCGTCCATCGCGGTTGGGGGGGGGGGCGTCAGATTGCTACACCAACACATTACATAAATTGTAAAACTTGCGGAGATTTAGTCAAACTATTGGATTGAGGACCCATCAAGCCCTTTTCAACTGCCGCCTGCGGTCCGTGCCCCCTCAAAAAGCATTTTCGACAGAAAAACGGCTCTTTGCGCTCGTCGCTCCTTTTAGATATAGGTAAATGTCGAATTTTTGCGTAAATTCGGAATATCCGAATGGCTAGAGAATACGTTTTTCGACCATATTTTGTATAGGCGGGAAGCTGATGGTGTCGGCGTATTTGGAAACGACGGGGGATGTTTCCTGTTTTTTTACAAACGGCTGCTGTCATCCCTTCTCCCGTTTCACAGCCATATATCATGTATCCCCCTTGTAATAAATCTGTAATTTTCTAAATTTTTACCTAATAGTTTATTTGAGAATCTCGGATGATGTTGATTTGTGACTTTTTGTTTGCCGGACCGCACCCCGCAGTACCCCATATATTGGGGATTTAGTTGATTATGTCCAAATCAGTCTTGGTCCAGAAGATAGTCGCGACGAACCCGTGCTACACGGAAATGTTCGAGGACAGGGGAAAAATCTACACCTTCCTCAACCCGGTCTCGTATCTGGACGCCCTCAAGAATAAGGACCTTTTTTCGAAATTCGATGGGATTTTTGTTGACGGCAAGTTCCTAGCCATAGCTATCAAGTGGCTCTACCGCAAACACGTCAAGCGCCGCAGCTTCGACATGACATCGCTCGCCCCGGAACTCTTCCGCTACTCGGAAGT
>CADBUD010000365.1 GCA_902797785.1 uncultured Lachnospiraceae bacterium | reverse complement strand
TTTTGTACTCAGCCTGCATTATGCTAATACATTATCACCGAAGTCGAAGGAGGGAAATTCAATCGGAATCGTCTTGACGATTCCGCGTGAGTTGCGCAGCAGCTTTAGCTGCCTTCCATAGCGCAACTCTGCGATCCGCCGGAGGCTACATCAGATGGAGATTGTGACTCCACCTGATGGATGTTAATACGCTCCCCCTATAGAGGAGGTCTGTTGGGGCGTATGATGCTTGTCAGCATGGAAAAGGAGCATCTGCCGATGGCAAAATGGGCTTTCACTCAGCTTCATGTGCCAAAAGATGGATACATTTTAGATATCGGGTGCGGCGGATACAATGTCAGGCGGTTGCTCGAAGCATCGCCAAATGGCAAGGTTGTAGGATTTGATATATCAGAAGAGAGTGTACGGAAAGCCAAAAAGATAAATAAAAAGGAAATCGGCAAGAGGTGTAGGATACAACAGGGAAGCGTAGAAAAAATGCCTTTTCAGGATGGAAAGTTTGATTTTGTGACAGCCGTTTGAGACTGTGTTTTTCTGGCCGGATTTATCCCAAAATATCAAGGAAGTCTATCGTGTGGTAAAGCCAAAAGGCAGATTTGCCGTAATCAATAACTACGGCGATCCTGGAATTGACTGGGAGAAGAAAGTGCCTTGCATGAAAAGGCGCACGGCGGAGGAAATAAAACAGTTCATGGAGGATGCCGGATTTGCCAACATAACTATAGCAAAGAAGGACAATCTCTTTCTTGTTATTGGTGAGAGAGAATAGCGTTCGGGAGGTTGTATATCGTGTCAAAGAAAGCGACAGATTTTCAGAGAAAGGTTATGAGCCTCGGATATCGGGGCAAGGAGATATTCAAGCCTCTGAACACAGGGTGGATCGATGAGCATGTGGCGTCCGTGCGAGAATGGATTGCAAACGTCTATTTTTACAAAAAAGACGACACGGTCATCATGATTGATGCCGGATATAATTATGACCGAATTGCGGAAAAAATGAAATGGCTGGATATTGAGCCTTCATCCGTTCAGCACATTCTCATTACCCATCAGGATACCGACCATGTTGGTGCGGTGGAGGCGGACAGTGACGGTCTGTTTCGGAACGCAAAGCTGTATATCGGAGAGATCGAAAACCGATATCTGACGGAAGAAGTCCGCCGCAAGGTAATCTTCGGTATGTATAAGCTGCCGATGGTCACGATCAATAACGAAAAGGTATTGCTGAAAGACGGCGAACTCTTTTACATAAATGACATCAAAATCGAGGCGTTTCTCGTTCCCGGTCATACCTGGGGACATATCGACTACCTGATCAATGACAAGTACCTGTTCACTGGTGATACCATCTGGTTTGGCGCAGACGGCGGGTACAGATTTATCAACTATGTTCCTTCGGAAAAACAGGAAACGAAAGAGAAACTGAAGAAATCAATTTGTTACTATTCACAGCTCTGCTGTTCATAGCAACAAAATGCACACAAATACTCTCTTCGGTCGTATTTGGCGCACTGCTGTTCCGGATTTTCAAGCAAAATGCGCTTGAAAATACCTTGCGGGATAACGGCTGTGAATAGTAACATCAATTTCAATGCCAAAGAAATCTTTGCTCGCATCCAAGTTTTCTCAACTCGAAGTAGTTTATAAAAGGTTGGAGAAGCAGAATGCAGCCATTTATCAAAGGGAACAGGAACTCTCTTGTATAAAAAGGGAACTGGCTGAGTCTTCCGGGATTTTCCAAGGAAAGCAGCGGAAGGTTTTGAAGGAGAAAGCCGAGCAATTATCAGTACAGATTGGCAGTATGAAACAATATATATCTCATATTGTACAGGAATATGGCTATAGGAATGTGAAAGAGTTTCTGGAAGAATACCAAACTGCAAAATTGGAATTCAATGACTACCAGGCGGCTGCTGCAAAATGGAAGGTGGAAAATGGAGAAATAAATGAATCGGAAAGTATCTTAGAAAGATTGAAACAGAATAAGCTTGCAGTGGAGGAAAGAGAGAAAAACAGAGAATGGGATTGTGACAGGAACGACAGAGGAGCCAGATAAGAAAAAATAATTGAGGCTCTGTTTTCGTTAATGGAAAGGATGAGAAGTGATGCTTTTCATCCTTTAAGTTTGTAATGCGGTAAAGAGTGTTTTATGTTACAATCATGAAAGATGATTGA
>CADBUD010000364.1 GCA_902797785.1 uncultured Lachnospiraceae bacterium | reverse complement strand
GAAGGTCAGGATGGATCGGCTTCGGAAGGAGGCGAGAGACCTTCCGAACGCCACATGGAATCTGGAGATGATCCGTGCGGACACTGGATCAGAAGACATCTCGGAGGAAGGAACGCAGGAGGAAGAAAGGGTACGGGTCTATAAAGGTATTAGATGAAAACAACAGGACTCCGATCAGCTGTATTATCAGAGGAATCTATTGGTGTGTCGAAAATGATATTGATGTTATCAACATGAGCTTTGGAAGCAGCACCGAGTCAAGGGCGTTGAAAAAAGCAGTACAGGATGCCGATAAGGCAGGAATCCTGGTGGTGGCAGCGGCAGGAAACGGCGGTGCAGAAGAAGGGTGAATTATCCGGCAGCCTTTGACGAGGTAATAGCTGTCGGCTTCGTGGACGAAGTGGCGCAGAGAAGTGAAGAAAGCGTTGCAGGAGAAGTCATAGCAACAAAAATTGTTTACAAAAGAGGAACACATGTGCTAAAATAAGGGCGTGTGCAAAACATCGATGCCATATGGATGGCGGGAAAAGCTTACTTTTACAGCCATTCGGGGCTGTTTTTTTGTCAAATCAGTTATCCTCTATGCCTTTTTGCGTTTCTTCGATCAAGATCTCGAGTAGTTCCCTGACCTTCTCTTGGTCTCCTGATTCTTGCGCTTTTAAGATTTCTTTTAAACCATGGAGCAGTCTCCGCAAATAGCTTTTGAATATATCTATCTTCTCGCCTCCTAGCTGGCAATAGCCTACCGATTCGGTCTTGACTGCCGTTCTATGTTGCCTTTACCAATATTTCTCTACCAGAGTTCTGGCTTCCTGTTCTGATATTTGATAATCTGTTATGACACTTTCGATTGCATCGGAGATTGTTCCGTTTAATTTCTTGTATGCTGTAATCAAGGAACGGATTCCGTTTTGACGCTCTTCGTCTGCGGCTTCCCTGCGTTCCCTTGCGATAAATGTCCGTTGGATCTCTTCCTCGTCAAATAATGTAATCATAATGCTGACCACCTCTTTCTCTTTGCTTTTCAGATACTCCACCAACAGGTTCCTGTCTTTGCATATCCGTATCGTCTCAAGGATTGCCTTTCGGATGTCCTTTGGTCCGTAGATTCGCTTTTGTTCTGCATAAATCCTTGTGAATGCTATATATTGCCCAAGGATATCATTCTCGTTTTCACCATAAAGTATGTTGACCGTCATTTCCAGGCTGGCCGTTTCTCCGTTAAAGAACTCTTCTGACAGTCTCATGTGCTTCGACCTGTCCTTTCTGTCGCCGACATACAGCATGTAGAACTCCGGCTTCGGGATAGGAATGCGTTTCGTATCGTACAAGTCGCATTCCCGCTCCTTGAAATATCGCTGGTATGTTTCTGCGATGTACAGCAGGATCCGCAGGATGATGTTCCCCGTCCATTTGCTCTGGCATTCCAGCAGGATGATCAGACGGTCGCCTTTGGCAAATCCAAGGTCGTTATAGATCTGGTTCGTCAGGACGTTTTTCAACGTGATGGTCGTCAGGTCGTCCTCTGTCGCCTCCAGATCTTCGGGGTGAAGGCTCCGGTAGAGCTGAAGCAGGTATTTTTTGTCGGAGAACAGGTCCGTGAAGACGCTGTCCTTGATGGTACGCTTTTCCAGTTTTTCTTCGTGGTTCATGATGAACCTCATTTCGTAACGTTATCGAGTCTCTTTTTGAGTTGACTCGAAAAGAAATTCGAAACTTTTACCTGTTATCTTGCGATGTTCAACTGTTGCTTCAATGCGTCCTGAAGTATCTGGGAAAAGTTCACATTTCGTTCCAACGCCGCCGAATTTAGCCATGCAGGGAGGGTGACCATGCGGTTGACCGATTTCGTCTCCTGCGCCATGCGGATGGACGGCATATATACATCAATCAATGACGCTTTCCTGTTTTCCGATGTCTCGATTTCCGAAAGTGGCGTAGGAGATGGGATTTCCTCGCCGTCTTCCTCCAATCCGAATATAGTGATTCCTAGTAGTTCCCTAGCAGATATCATGGCGTCAACGTCATCGACTCCGCTCGTGGCGACATCCAAATCTGGAAACTCTACTGCGATCTCTTTCCCTTCCCCGAAATAAGTGAACACTGCAGGAAAGAAGTACCTTTCTGTTTTCTTGTCTTTTTTCATTTCATAGACCTCCTTCTTTATTTTTTCAGGGAAGCGCGGGGCTTACCTGAAAGTAAGCCCTGACTGCTTCTCGATGCTGTCAAGTGTCGGTCTTGGTATATCCTTGTCCGGATGTTACTATTCACAGCTCCGCTGTTCATAGCAACAAAATGCACACAAATACTCCCTTCGGTCGTATTTGGCGCACTGCTGCCTCGGAT
>CADBUD010000363.1 GCA_902797785.1 uncultured Lachnospiraceae bacterium | reverse complement strand
CGTCGTGGCTTCGGGTTCTGCAATCAAATCTGAGCATGACTGTTTCCTCTTACGTTCGATCTCCCAGATAAACTTCTTCCAGTCCTCAGCATCCACGTATCCGGCGTTAGACATCCGCAGCGCGAATCTCGCCATATCTCCGATATCCGTATTCATCATGATATTGTTCAGATCTGATGGCATCATCCCACGTTCTACTGCTGCCAAATCCAGCATCCGGACTCGTTCTTCTTCAGGAAGCCCCAGATACTTACAAAACCGATCGATGACTTCCGTACTAAATGGATTCTTTCGCAGCTGCTCAATATCACTCAGCATGGAAAGAGAAATACCAAGGGCTTCGGACATCTCTCGAAGGGTGATCTCCCTCCGCAGCCGCTGACAGCGGATGTATTCTCCAAATCTCATCTTTTCTCTGTCCATTTGAATTCTCCTTCTAGTGTCTCATCTCTGACAGGAAACCTTCTGCACGCAGCACGAAGGCGTCTGTATATTCCTGTTCTTCTTCCGGATCCATAAGGCCATAGAACCAGTCATGGAATCTCTGGAAAGCCTTATCCTGTTTGGCCTCAGCCTCGCGCAGCATTTTCGACCACCACTCTGCGCTCTGCTCCATTGTTACTTCGATGGTCCCGTCGAAACTTTCAAACTCTCGTTTCATTCTCTTCACCTCCGTATCCTTCACATCTTCACCAGCTGCCACAGCGCCTTCTGAACGATGAACTGCATTTCATAGATGCGCTCCTGTCTGCCGATAACACTTTGACATCTATACTTCCAGATATCATATCCCAAAGATTTCTCCTTTGTGATGTCAAGGATGCATCCAACCTTGAACACATGCATGTTATCAAATCGATCCTTTACACGAAACCGGTGTGGCTCCGGCGGCTCTCCGGCACAGAAGGTGGCAAGCACGTCGATATCTATCTGTAACATTTTCATTTTCGCCACACTTCCTTTCCTCTCCTAAAAGCTGGCCATGCCTTCGCTTGATCTTTTCTGATGTACATCTTTTCTGATTTGCAAGGTTATTATATGACCGGCCCAGACCCGAGTCAAGAACATTAGTTCTCT
This sequence comes from uncultured Lachnospiraceae bacterium, assembly GCA_902797785.1. Classification (GTDB taxonomy): domain Bacteria; phylum Bacillota; class Clostridia; order Lachnospirales; family Lachnospiraceae; genus RUG14305. Next base: position 2,511 of record CADBUD010000363.1, on the reverse strand, counting down.
TTCGGCAACCGCACGCCTTATACGGAATGTATTTACCATCTCAGAGGAAATATGTGGTAAGATGCTGTTTTGAACTCGTCAGAATATAATGTTATGTCAACTTATTCACAGTAAAAAAAACAAGCCGGAACACGTGCTTTTGAACGCAGTCCGGCTTGATCTGTTTTTCGACAGATTAAAAGTATCTTTCATCCTCCTGATATTTTATCAGGAATTCTTCGAAATTCTTGGCAATCATTTTCTTTCCACTATATATTTTTCCTTTATTCCGTTTGGAGATTCCGATGGACAAGTAGTATCCCTCACATACTTCAAAGAAGACTAACTTGTCTCGTTCACTATCAGCATATATTTCAAGTTCAGGATTGTTGGCAAACTGTCCCTCTCTGAGTCTGAATTCACGAATACTGTCAGGTCCCATGATACGATTAAAATTATCTTTTGTTGTACTTAAAAACCCATATCCGATTTCTCCATAGAAACGAACAAGATCCTCTGGGAAGATAACTCCGGTTTCCTTCTGTGCCTCAACAATACTATTCTTTTTCACTGGATAAAACTTATTACCATCTTTATTTACAATATTTTCGTACATTTGAGTCTCCTTCCTACCCAAAGATCTTACTAGCTAAACTCTCTGCTGCATGGATTCCATTCTGATGTTCCCCGGGGAAACGAGCAGGATGTATATTCCACCATTCATGTGGTCCACTTGTGGTGACTTCGATTAAATGATGGGCATCAAATGGCTGTCCTGCTTTTCTTATTACTTCTCCCGCCTCATTAAGCACATCTTCCGTATATCTGGGCCATGATTGTCCGGTTTGCTCTTCCCATTCTTTTATCAATCCATCTTTAATTCTATTAAACTCTCTTTTTGAAGACAGCGTGTCCTCTGGGCTTAATTTCTTAAAGTCATTTTCTTTTAAGGCTTTCTCAATTAGTTCCTTTTGATTCTGAGGAATCTCTCTCTTTGTTATTTTTTCAACTTCATCTATATATTCCGGAAACCTTGTTTTATCAATTTTTTCGCCAACTTTAAGAGCCGCCCTTTCTGCCTTTTCTATTCCTGTCTCCGCAACTTCCTTCGCACCTTTTTCAACTCCTGCTTCCACAGTTTCTATAACTGCTTTCTCAACTCCTGTTTCTGCAGTCTCTTTAACCGCTTTCTCAACTCCTGTTTCAGCGGCCTCTTTCGCAGCCTTCTTTATCCCTGTCTCCGCAGCCTCCTTCGCCACTTTCTTCGCGCCAGCTTCAGCAACTTCTTTCGTTGCTACTTTGACGCCTACCTTTGCTGCCACAGTGCCGCCTTTAACTGCTGCGTATCCTGTACCAGCAGTAAATGCACCTATTGCAAGCGCACCAATATCAATACCCGCTGCAATCGCAAAAGCAGTCCAATCACCTTCATTGATAGCGTTGTATTCGGCTACTCCCGGCAACATCTCAGCTGTAAACTTTGCAGCATCACCATATTTCCCAAAATCCGGCACTACTTTTGAAACATAGTTTTTATGGAACTCATTTGTTTTTTCACGCACAAAATCCGCCGTTTCTTTTGTCCCTTCCTGAAATGATTCTATATTGTTTCTTAAGTTCAAATCCATCTAGTCCTCCTTAGTCAAAACATAGCAGACTTCATCAATTTCTTCTAATGACAAGCCCGCTGTTTTTGATATAACCGTGTTTCTTAACAGGTCTGGTTCATCTGTTTTTAAGATATCTGTATACATATTCTGACTAATTCCCAGAATGTCAAACAGTATCATTCGTAGTAGCTGGATGGATTTTTCATCCCACAGCATATGCCCACCGTGATCCCGATAAGTGCAAATCATCATCGCAAGCAGCTTTTGATTAGCTCTTGAAACATCAATACAGTTTAAGCTGCTTGCAAGTTCCTTAAATTCGATAGTCGATCCTGGAATCCAAGGCTCCATGATTGCACGAATAATTTCCGATCGCGATTGCCGCAAGCTTTTAATCCTGTCAGGCATTTCGATAGCATACGGTATTTCTACGACATTGGCTTTATCTATCATTGTTAATACTGGACTAGCCCAGTCGTTTTGATACACGACCGCTACTCCTCCTGGCAGTTTCGCGATTTCATTCACTTGATCTTCTGTTAATCCCATCGATTTTCCGACAGCTTCTCTGTCATGTGCTTCCGGCGTTCTGAGTACGATTTTCGTATTTGTATTCTTTATTGCAGCAATATCTACAGACGAGGGTGACTGATCTACAATAATGAATCCTTCTCCGTATGTCCTGATTTCTGCAATTGTCTGCGTAAGCATCTCCACAGATTTTCCAATAAGTTCAGAATCATTTCCGGATTTATTTTTTAATAGATTATGTGCTTCTTCAAGTACCGTTATATGTTTTAATCCGCTGTTGCTTGCAGTCTTCTGATCTGTCCTGTACTCATTCAGGATATAAACTATAAGACCCATTATCAGTGCTTTGGTTTCTGAGGATTTTACTCTGCTGATATCCAAAATGCAATTT
>CADBUD010000362.1 GCA_902797785.1 uncultured Lachnospiraceae bacterium | reverse complement strand
GCCAATTTCGATGATGCTGTCCTTTTCTGCCGAAAATCCTGTCGTCTCAATATCAAATACGACAAAATCATCTAAAAGTGACTGTCCATTCGGAGCTGTTACAATGGATTTGGTATCATCGACCAGATAGGCCTCGACCCCATAGATGATTTTAAAATCACTTCCTTTAGGAAGGGCATGATTTGCCTCCGGAAAGGACTGTACGACCCCATGATCTGTAATGGCAATGGCTTTATGCCCCCAGGCGATTGCCCGCTTGACAATATCCGCCACATCAGAAACGCCATCCATGTCACTCATCTTCGTATGGCAATGCAGCTCCACACGTTTTACCGGGGAATTATCCTCCCGTACGGAGGTGAAATCCGGAATCTTTAAAATCCCGGCCACAGAGCTAATGGTCAGCTCACTGTCAAATTTATCAATATTCATAATGCCCTTGATTTTGACAAAGGCATCTTTTTTCAGATTCATCTTCAATTCCGGCAGATGTTCTTTTTTGAGAAACAGCTTCACGACGATCGAGTCGGTAAAATCCGTCACCGTAAATATAACAATGACTTTTTCGTTCCGGATTTCCCTCTCTTCCATAGAAATGATTTTTCCACGGATCACGACCTCTCCCAAGGTGTCTCCTGCTTCCGAAAGTGGAATCGCCTCTTCCTCAAAATCCCTGCCATAGAGGACATTGGGATTGTCCGATCTGCGGAAACTGTCCTTTCTCGCTCCTGCTGTATGTTTTCCTTTAAATGAGTCTGCTGTTTTGTTCTCGATCCCTGTTCCCATCGTCTTCCCCCTGTCAGATCCTGTTTTCTTCTTTCTTTCCTGCGTTGACTCTTCTTTTTTCTTTTCCCCATCATGGGAAGAAAAATCTTCCCATTGTACCCTTTCAGAAAGTACTTTGGAATGTTTTATTACGGAACGCACCTCCAGTGCCGTCTTCTGTTCTTTATATTCCTCCAGCTCCTCGCTGCTTCTAGTCTCATAATTGACCTCGAACGTCGCCTTTAATCCACATCTGTCATAAAAGATCTTGTCCATGATTCGAAGCAGCTCCTCTGTCTTTCCCTCATAGACCGGACTTTTGGGAAAGTAAAAAAGAAACCGGTCCTCGTTCGGATACTCGATCCTCGCTGTCCGGAACAACTGATACTCTAATCTGCTGTATTCTTTTAATTCGGATAGAATGCTCTCCTTGTAGATCATCATCAGCTTCTTTGGCGTATACTGTGCGGAGAGGCTGAATTTTTCCATGATCTTTACCTTCATTTTTTCTCTTGGAAACAGCTGTTTTTTGATGATCTGCTCCGCCTCAAAGATATACTTTTTTTCAATCAGCCGGCTGCTGCAGATATAGATGCGGAGCAGGTCTCTTTTTTTATTTATCGAGACCCGCTCCACCTCTACTTCTTTGAAAACATCACCAATCAGCCCTTCAAATTTTGCTTCGGGAAATACTTCTAAAAATACTTTTTTCAATTACGCTCTTCCCCCATCTTGATCAATTCTTCCCGTAAGACAGAAAGCAGTTCCTGCTCCGGTACTTTTTTTATGATTTCTCCTTTTCGGATCAAAAGTCCCTCTCCGATTCCTCCGGCAATGCCAAGGTCTGCCTCTTTTGCTTCTCCCGGTCCATTGACCACACAACCCATTACCGCTACTTTTAAATCATAGGTCATGTCCTTTGTCATCTCCTCTACCTGGGAAGCCAGCTTGATCAGATCGATCTGGGTCCTTCCGCAGGTCGGACAGGATACGACCTCTACGCCGCCTTTTTTTAAGCCCATGGTTCGAAGCAGAAGCTTTGCGGTACGAATCTCCTCCACTGGATCTCCCGTTAGGGAAACCCGGATCGTATCCCCGATTCCCTGATACAGCAGGACGCCCAGTCCGGCTGCTGATTTGATATTTCCAGAATACAGTGTTCCGGATTCTGTGATTCCAATATGAAGAGGATAGTTGGATTGTCCGGCAAACAGCTCATGCGCTTTGATACAGAATAAGACATCGCTTGCCTTGATGCTGACAACGAGATGGTCATAGCCGCAATCTTCGATCAGATGTACCTTATCGAGCGCACTTTCTACGATTCCCTCCGGTGTCACTCCGTGATACTTTTCAATCAGTGGCTTCTCCAATGAGCCGCTGTTCACACCGACACGGATTGGAATATTCCGCTCCCTGGCCATATCCACGACCTGTTTGATTTTATCCTTTGACCCAATATTTCCCGGATTGATCCGGATTTTATCTGCCCCATGCTCCATTGCAGCCAAGGCCAGTTTATAATCAAAATGAATATCTGCTACCAAAGGAATGGAAATTTCTTTTTTTATTTCTGAAAGTGCTTCCGCTGCCTTCTGATCCGGCACTGCGCAGCGGATGATCTCGCACCCGGCCTGTTCTAAGCGGTGAATCTGCTCTACCGTTTCTTTTACATTCTGGGTCTTTGTATTTGTCATTGACTGAATCCGGATCGGATTTCCACCTCCGATCACCAGATTCCCAATCTGTACTTTTTTGGTATGCTCACGATGCATCTTCCCACCTCTTTCTATAAACGATCTGCCGTTTCTTAGAACAGTTTGCGTATATCATTTGCCATAATAAGAACCATCAATGCCAACAGGATAAACAGCCCGATCATATGCACAAAGCCTTCTTTTTCCTGATCGACCTTTTTCCCCCGAATCGCCTCAATGATCAAAAATACCAGCCGGCCTCCGTCCAGCGCAGGTATGGGAAGAAGGTTCATGACTCCTAAGTTGGCTGTCAGCAAAATCGAAATATTCATCATATTTAAAAAGACATAATACCATCCGTCTGTTTTGCTCTGCTCATAGGTATCTCCAATCGTATTGACGATACCGACCGGCCCGGAAACATCATTCATGCTGACCCTTCCCGTCACCATCATCTTTAGGCTCTTGATCGTCGTTACGATCCAGTATTTGACTTCAAAAACACTATATTTTACGACCTCCCATGCATTTGCCCTGACTCTGCCCCCGGAGCCGATGATGCCCAGCATATACCGTCCGTCTTCTCCCTGTTTGGTCGTTAAGGTCACGGTATGCTTTTGACCGTCCCGTTCATAGGTCACATCTACGGTGGACTGTTCGCTGTGGGTCAGGGAATACATCGTGATTTCCCGGTAAATATGAATGGTCTCATTTCCAAGCTTTGTAATCTTGTCTCCGGCCTGCATGCCTGCCTCCTCTGCCGGAAATCCCTCAGAAACTCCGGCAATGACCGGGGCATCGTAACCTACACATCCAATGATCACCATGGACAGCACCAGCGCCAGGATAAAATTAAAGAACGGTCCGGCAAACACGACTGCCATTCTTGCCCAGACAGATTTATTTCCAAATGCGCGCTCATCTTCACTGCTCTCATCTTCTCCAAGCATCATGCAGGCACCGCCAAAAGGCAGGAGCTTTAAGGAATATTTGGTTTCTCCCTTTGTTACTCCAAAAATCGTCGGACCCAATCCCAGCGAAAACTCCAGCACACAGATTCCATTTGCCTTTGCAACAGAAAAATGCCCCAGTTCATGGAAAATAATGATCAGACTAAAGATAATGATTGCAACAACTATTTTCAACTTTGCACCTACTTTCTTTTTATTTCCTTTTCGATTTCCAAAATTTCATCCAGATTCGGACGGGAAATCAAAGAGTGAGTTCTCATTTCGTGTTCAATTTTTTCCGGAATCTCAAGAAACTTCAGTTTTCCCTCAATAAACTCTGCCACGGCTCTTTCATTTGCCGCATTGAACACCGTCGGCATAGAGCCACCGGTCTTAGCCGCCTCAAACGCCAGTGCCAATCCCCGAAAATTCTCAGGATCCGGCCGTTCGAATGTCAGATTGGCAATCTGGAACAAGTCGGCCTTTCTATAAGACCTCGCCCGCCGGTCCGGATAATATAGGGCGTACTGGATCGGAAGCTTCATATCCGGAATTCCCAGCTGTGCCATAATACTTCCATCCTGGTATTCTACCATCGAGTGCACGATACTCTGACGGTGTACCACGACCTGAATCTGTGACAGCTTCACATCGAACAGCCACTTTGCCTCCATGACCTCGAGTCCTTTATTCACCATGGTCGCAGAATCGATCGTCACTTTTTTTCCCATTGACCAATTCGGATGTTTAAGGGCGTCATCAAGAGAAATATTCCCCAGCTCTTCTTTTTTCTTTCCAAAGAACGGACCGCCGGATGCGGTCAAGAGAATCTTTTCCACCGTCTTTTTTTCTTCTCCGTTCAGGCACTGGAAAATCGCGCTGTGTTCGCTGTCCACCGGAAGAATCCGCACTCCTGCTTTCTTAGCGAGCGGCATGATCAGATGCCCTGCTGTAACAAGCGTTTCCTTGTTCGCCAGAGCAATGTCTTTTCCCGCGCAGATTCCGGCAATCGTCGGACGGATTCCAATCATTCCGACGATTGCAGTGACAAGAATCTCAATTTCCTGCATCGTCGAAATTTCTAACATTCCTTTCATCCCCGACAGTACCCGGGTATCGGTATCTGCCACCCGGACGGCCAGCGCCTTTGCATCGCTCTCTTCCTCCAGGCTGGCATATTTTGGATGAAATTCCCGAATCTGCTTTTCTAATAGATCTATATTTTTTCCTGCACTAAGACCCCAGACCCGGATATCTTTTTGTTCCCTTACGATTTCTAAGGTCTGCGTCCCGATCGAACCGGTCGATCCAAGTATTGATATATTTTTCATAATATATGCATACGGGACTGTCCATTTTCCCGCAATTCCTTTCTCTCTGTTATAGTTCCCCACTTCACCCGCACCGGTTTTTCAACCCAAAAAAGCTTTTGCCAGGAAGTAAACGATCGGCGCGGTAAAAATCACACTGTCGAACCGATCCAAAATCCCGCCGTGTCCCGGAATCAGATTTCCATAATCCTTAATTTCATGATCCCGCTTAATGGCGGAGGCAGCCAGATCTCCCACCATTGAAATCAAGCCTCCCACAGCGCAGAGAATGGCAAAGCTGCCAGGCAGTCCCAAAAGGACAACCTCCGTATTTACATAGTGCCCGATTACCGCTCCATAGATGGCTCCCAAAGCAGCTGCCCCAACAACGCCGCCAACGGCTCCTTCTATGGATTTTTTCGGACTAAGCTTAGGAGACATCTTGTGCTTTCCAAAAAGGACTCCGACGCAGTAGGCACAGGTATCACAGCCCCAGGAGCATAAAAAAATCAGCCAGACCAGATATTTCCCTAAAGGAAGCATCCTGGTCAGATAAACAAAAGACAACATGACCTCCACATAAAACAAGCCAAAAAACGCTGCTATGATCTGCTCCGTCTTCCACTTTGGAAATCCAAATACATAGGCAAACATCAAAAGCACTAAGAACAATAAGATTCCGCCGGCAAACACCTCTGATCCGGAAAGACTCCCCAGGAAGGCACTGCCAAACACGGCTTCCTCTTTCATCTGGCGTCCTACACACAGCCAGAGAAATACATAATATCCGATTCCGGCAGCATATCCGATCATTCCCGGCAGTGCTTTTTCTATTTCAAAGACCCGGTAGAATTCGTTCAGCCCAAGAAAAGAAATCATGGCAAGGGCAAGCAGCAAGGTATTTCCCCCCGGCACGATCACAGCCAGTGCGATCAATACCAAAATGATTCCACTGATCAGTCTCGTCTTAAACATCCTTTTCCCCTTCCCCGGTCTCCTTGATTTTTCCGTAGCGCCGATCCCGGTTCTGATATTCTTCCACTGCTTTTTTCAATTCTGTTTCGTTGAAATCCGGCCACGGAACCGGAGTAAAATACAGCTCACTATAGGCTAGCTGCCATAGGAGATAATTGGAAATCCTCTGTTCTCCACTGGTACGGATCATCAGATCCGGATCTGGAATCTCTGCCGTATCCAGATAGGAAGAAAACTGCGCCTCTGTCAAATCCTCCGGCTGTAAATGCCCCGCCTTTACCTCTCCTGCAATTCTTCTTACCGCCCGCATCATCTCATCTCTGCTGCCATAATTGATGGCAATCTGTAGCTGCAGTCCGTCATATGAGGCTGAAGCCCTTTCCAACTCAGCAATCCGCTTTTGAATATCCTCATCCAGTCTGGTGACATCTCCAATCACCCGGACCCTCATATTATTTTTCTTCGCCGTTTTCAAACAGGTCTTCATATAACTGCGCAGCAGCTTCATCAGAGCCTCTACCTCTGCCTTGGGCCGATTCCAGTTCTCTGTAGAAAATGCGTACAGTGTCAGATATTTGATGCCTATATGATGTGCTGCCTCGCAGATTACCTCGACATTTTTAGCTCCCTGGATATGACCTGCATTTCTAGGCAGCCCCTTGGCCTTTGCCCACCTGCCATTTCCGTCTAAAATGATTGCCACATGAACCGGTACTTCCATCTTCTGTTCTCCTTCCATCCTGTTTTACGACGTGCCTGTTCCATTATGCTCCCAAACGAAATGGCTTGCCGTTTTGTTTACTATAAAACAAAAGGACTCCCGTAAAATATCTCACAATATCAACGGCAGGCCCTTTCGCTTTTGAAACATGAACAAAACGGCAGTCCATTTCGTTCATGAGTATATCTAGACTGTCATAATTTCTTTTGATTTTTCCTCTACAGCCTGATCCACTTCTTTAACGTATTTATCTGTCAGCTTCTGAACTTCATCTAAAAGATGCTTTTCCTCATCCTCTGAAATCTCATTTGCCTTGCTCATTTTTTTCAGAGAATCATTCGCATCCCGGCGCACGTTCCGAATTGCGACCTTGCCGTTTTCCCCTTTCTTTTTCACATCCTTTACGAGCTCTTTTCTCCGCTCCTCTGTCAGCTCCGGGAAAACTAAACGAAGCACTTTGCCGTCATTGACCGGATTGATCCCGATATCCGAAGTCATGATGGCCTTCTCCAGATCTCTTAACAAAGAAGTATCCCATGGCTGAATCTGAATCATCCGAGGCTCCGGTATGGAAACATTGGCAACGGACTGAATCGGAGATGGCGTTCCATAATAATCCACACGGATTTTGTCCAAAATATGCGGATTGGCACGTCCGGCACGAATGGTCGCGAACTCCTGCATCAGATTTTCCATTGACTTTGACATTTTTTCATCATAAATTTTTATTTCTTCACTTACCTGGCTCATTTTAAGCTCTCCTCTCCATTTTCCTATCCATTATCTTATTCTATTTTTCTATTACGACCCTTGTTCCATGAAAATTGCTTGATTCGCTTTTCCCGGACAAAGATTGAAATGCTTCGTTTGCCGCAGTGATGATGCTGTTTTCCTCCATCAGTCCAAATACCAGCAGCGGCATCCGGTTTTCCATGCACATGATCGAAGCCGTGAGATCCATCACTGCCAGCTTTTTCTCAATGACCTCGTCAATTGAAAGCATATCGTACTTTTCTGCAGAAGGATCCAGCTTTGGATCTGCCGAATAGACGCCATCGATTGCCTTAGCAAGCAGAATCGCATCTGCTTCTATCTCGATTGCCCGAAGCGCCGTTGCCGTATCCGTCGAAAAATATGGATGCCCTGTCCCACCTGCGAAAAATACGACTTTCCCCTGATCCAGACATTCATTGACCTGATCCTTTCTGAACAGCTGGGTAAATGCCTCACAGGAAAATGGGGTAAAAATCTCTGTCTTCATTCCGACCGAACGAAAAATTTCGGAAACATAGATGCAGTTCATGACGGTCGCCAGCATTCCGATCTGATCCGCCTTGGTCCGGTCAATGGTTTCACTGGTACGCCCGCGCCAGAAATTTCCGCCGCCGATCACAATGCCGACACCGATCTTTTGATCTAAAATCTGTTTTACCTGTCTGGCCACTCCGGTGACGGTCGGTTCGTCAAAACCTGTCTTTTTTTCTCCTGCCAGTGCCTCTCCACTGAGCTTTAATAAGATCCGTTTCAATATTTTCTCCTCTTTTCTTATGAAAATTTTTTAGGGTGTTTTTCCTTTTGAAGCCTGTTATGATTTTGATTTTTTCTTTTCGATAAAATGGACAGGATCCGTATCCTCTGTAATTGGAAGGAGCCTAAGTCCCATGGTCTGAAGCCGATTAATCAGCCCCTCTAGGGCATCGACAGACGTCGTAAAGGTCGAAGAATCATGCATCAATACAATGCTTGTAGGCTGACTGCAGACATTTTCCACGACATGCGCGATAAACGTGTCCGGATCCTCGCTCGGATCCGCGGCATCCATACTATCCACATTCCAATCGAAGTACTCAATGCCATGCTCTTCAAGGAACGGCAGCTGGGATTTCATGCTGATCGTGCTGACATGATTATTGCTCCCTCCCGGAAAACGGTAGAACTGACATGTCACCCCTGTCCTATCATAGAGAAACGCCTGAAGATCTAATACATCCTTTTCAAATGCCTCTGGCGAAGCATAAATGATACTGTAGTCATGCGTATAAGAATGCATGGCAAGAGTGTGTCCCTCATTTACGATTCTCTGATAGACCTCCCGGTATTTTTCATTTTCCTGTGCAATGACAAAAAATGTCGCCTTGACATGGTATTTTTTCAAGATATCCAAAATCTGGTTCGTGTAAGGTCCCGGACCATCATCAAATGTTAAGTACACTCTCACATCATCTACGATCTCGTCCTCTTTCTTGACTGTCTTTTTCGTTTCCTCTACGGGAAGTTCTTCTTCTGATGCTCCCGCTAGTGTCTCATCCTCCGAGGAAGACTCAACGACCTGATACTCCGACTGCTGTGCCAATGTCTCCTTCGTCTGTGTCCTGAGCTCCTCCATCTGCTGATCAATAGAGTGAAAACGGATAAAAACATAACAGAATACAGCTGCCACAAGGAAGACCATGACTGCCAATGCGCCAAATACGATCCGTTTTTGCTCTTCCATCTTGTGAAATAATAAAAGCTTTGATGTTGTCGTTTCTTTTTCGTTATTTTTCGGATTCATTTTCTGCCTTTCTCATTTCATCCATCCGACTGTCTATTCCGGTTATACTCATGAACAAAATAGCTTGCATATTATATTTTACCACAAATCTTTTTAAATTGCAATTTCAACTCGCAAAGCGGTTTCCTTACAACCTTTATCCCAGTTCCCCGTGTCTTTCATATCTTGTCTGCTTTACAATCTGATTCTGTTCATCTACAAAGACAACATATGGCTGATGCTCCTTTGCCTCCTGTGGAGTCATCTCACAATATGCCATCAAAATAATGTGATCCCCGGTCTGAACCTGTCTGGCCGCCGCGCCATTTAAACAGATCATGCCACTTCCCTCTTCTCCACAGATCGTATAGGTCTCGAAGCGGTTTCCATTTTCCACATCTACGATCTGAACCTTTTCGTATTCTAAGATTCCTGCCGCTTCTAACAGCTTGGGATCCACGGTAATGCTTCCCACATAGTTAAGCTCTGCCTGTCTTACGACTGCCCGGTGAATCTTTCCTTTCAACATGGTTATTGTCATTTTTCTCCTCCATTCCTGTTTCCGATATAAAATATCTATAGTAAACACACGAATGCAAACATAAGAGATAGCAAGGGCGCTTTCATCATCTCTCGTTTGCACAATAGGAAACTTTTTTACTCACGGACAGACAAAAAATTGTCAATCAAGCGGGTCGTTCCGATATAAACGGCAATCGCTCCAAGAACAGAGCCGCGAACGGTCTGAACCGGCTCTAAGGTTCCCCAGTCTACCAGCTCCACGTAATCGATTTTGGCCAGAGGTTCGGATTCGATGGTCCCAATCATCGCGCTTTTTACTTTTTCTGCGTCAGTCTCGCCATCCCGGATCATCTGCTCTCCCAAAAAGATTGCCTTGCTGAGAATCAGAGCTGCCTGACGCTCTTCTTTAGACAAATAGGTATTTCGGGAGCTTTTTGCCAGTCCGTCCTCTTCCCGGACAATCGGACAGCCTACGATTTCAATTCCAAAATTAAGATCTCGTACCATCCGACGGATCACGGCCAGCTGCTGGGCATCCTTTTGTCCAAAATAAGCCCGGTCCGGTGAGGCGATATGAAACAGCTTGGAAACGACCGTGCAGACTCCGCGAAAATGAATCGGTCTGGTCTTCCCACAAAGTCCCTTTGTCAGACGTTCCATATCTACGAACGTACAAAAATCCTCTGCATACATTTCCTCTGCCTCCGGATGAAAGATCAGGTCGGCTCCGGCTTCCTCTACCAAAGCAGCATCCCGGTCAAGATCACGTGGATAGCTTTCGAGATCCTCGCCCGGTCCGAACTGCGTCGGATTGACAAATATGCTAACCACGGTCTTATCGTTTTCTTTTACCGAACGGTCGATCAGGCTTTTATGCCCTTCGTGAAGATATCCCATGGTCGGCACCAGACCGATTTCATATCCTTCCCGCTTCCATTCTTTTATAATCTCGCGAACCTCTTTCGCTGTTTTTACGATTTTCATTTTCTTTTCCTTTCTTTTTATCTTTTCCCAGAAACAATAGCTTTCTTAATATGAGTAGGTTCCTGCTGTCTGAAATTCAATCTGGCATTTCTGAGTATCACTTTTAGTATAATTTCTCTATAATATCATCATCGATCTGATATCCATGCTCCTCTGACGGAAATGCTCCGCTCTCGACCTCTGCGATATATTGGGAAAACGCTTCCTTCATCACTTCTCCAACGGATGCAAAGCGTTTGACGAATTTTGGGGTAAAATCAGAGAACATCCCCAGCATATCCTGATATACCAAGACCTGTCCGTCACAGCCATTTCCCGCGCCGATTCCAATCGTCGGAATCTTAATCTGCTCTGTAATGTAGGATGCCAGTTTGGATGGAACACATTCTAAGGTGACCGCAAATGCCCCTGCCTGCTCCACTGCCTTTGCATCCTCCAAAAGCTTCTGTGCGACCTGCGGGGTCTTTCCCTGTACCCGAAAACCGCCAAGGGTATGAATTGCCTGCGGAGTCAGCCCCAAATGAGCGACTACCGGAATTCCGGCATCTACGATCGCCTTGATCTGAGGGCAGACTTCACTTCCTCCCTCTAACTTCACAGCATCTGCCATGCCTTCCTTCATCAGACGTCCTGCATTTATCAGTGCCTTCTCAACCGACACCTGATAGGACATAAATGGCATATCGATCACGACCATGGCATTTTGGGCTCCTCTTGATACCGCTGCCCCATGATGGATCATATCTTCCATCGTGACAGGGATCGTGTTCTCATATCCGAGCATGACATTTCCAAGAGAATCTCCCACGAGGATCGCAGTCACTCCCGCCTCGTCTATCAGCTTGGCTGTGGAATAATCATAAGCGGTCAGCATAGATATCTTTTTTCCTGTTTCTTTTGCTTTCTTAAAAGTCAATACGTTGTTTTTCATTTCCATACGCCTCCAGAATTATTTTTTTGATGAAATTCATCGATATTTTCTAAGCCGGCATATTCTCTTTCCGGATGCTTTTTTTTCGCAAGCTCCAGTATTTTTTTTGCTAGTACGACATACACCTCCAAGGCATCATCACGAAGCACAGAAAGATGCTTCTTTACGGTCGTAACATCTCCCCGTTCGATCGGACCGGTCAGGGCTTTCACACAGCCATTCTCACAGACATTTTTGGCATTTGCCAAGATCAGCGGAGCAAACAGCTCTCTTGCCTCCTCTTCTTGAAATCCACATTCCTCAAGCAACGAGAACGCGGTAGAAAACAGCGCAACTGCATGATTGCTCGCCATAGAAGCTGCTGCATGGTACTTTTCTTTATCCTTGGAGTCAATCAGATACGGTCTGTGCCCCAGTTCAAGAAGCAGATCTTTTAACATTGTCACAGCCATCTGATCTCCTTCGAGAGTAAAGCTGATCCCATGGAAGTCCTGTATGGATGTAAATTTGTCATGGAACGCAAATACCGGATGTGCTGAGGCAGCTAAAATCTCCCACTGCTCTCTTCCGGAAAAAACAACGGACGAAATCGAACCACTAAAATGGCAGATCATCTTGCCAAAGAGCAGCCTTTTGTCAATGCGATCCCATACGCTTTCTATCCTGTCATCAGAAACAGTAAGAAAAAGAGTATCACTTGACTGGCAAATCTCCTCCAGTGTATGAAATGGAACTGTCCCTGTAAACTCTGCAGATTCCTTGGCACTCTCATATGTCCTGCTGTAAAAGCCGGTCACTTTGATGCCATGCTCCTTTAGGCATGCCCCAAGGGTCGTTCCGACCTTTCCGGCTCCTATGATTCCAACCTGCATTTGTTTCCCTCCTATTTCTTTTTCATTTTTTTATTTCTTTTTTATTTTATTTTTTCCATTTCATTTTCTCCATCCCATGCTCTCTATTCCAAATTTTAGTCAATTTGTCAAAGAAAAAAATCGTCATGCCTGCACGTAAGAAGCCCTTTTCTTTGGCAGATTTTCCTGTTGCAAATCAGCGAGAAGTCCGAATGTCCTAAGAGGGACTGTGAATAGCAGCTTTTTACGCTTAAAATTCTGGTCTCTGCTTTTTATTTCATGAATAGTTCGACGGATGGAGCGTTCGATCATCTGATGCTGTTTCATTACGAATACGGCTCAACGCAAATAATAGCATAGCAGGGAATATTTTTCAATCTTTTTTTCTTTTTGCAGATGCTTTTTTGTTCTTCTTCGCCTTAATAGACTTTATCAGCATTCGTGAGTCGGATTGCTTGGCAGTTTAATTCGCTAAGACATAAAAATGTGAAAATACACATAAAATAGGAATGACTATTGAATAAAGAATCATTTGGTGGTACAATGTCATTACTAAAAAATGTGTAAATACACAAAAATAAGGAGTGACTCTATGGAAATCAAGAGAAATGCATATCTTGAACAATTAAAAATAAGAAAAGATAATGGGATGATAAAGGTGATCACGGGAATCAGAAGATGCGGAAAATCATTCTTGTTATTTGTATTGTTCAAGAAATATTTGTTGGAGAGTGGTGTAGATCATGACCATATCATTGAAATTGCCTTAGATGGTATTGAAAATGAGGAGCTGAGAGATCCGAAAAAGTGTTATCAGTATATCAAGGACGCAATAAAAGATGAACAGAAGTATTATTTGCTTTTAGATGAAGTTCAGTTTATGCCACGATTTGAAGAAGTGTTGAACAGTATGCTTCGGATTCATAATATTGATGTATATGTGACCGGAAGCAACTCGAAATTTTTATCTAGTGATATTGTAACTGAAT
The DNA here is from genome assembly GCA_902797785.1 of uncultured Lachnospiraceae bacterium. Lineage (GTDB taxonomy): Bacteria > Bacillota > Clostridia > Lachnospirales > Lachnospiraceae > RUG14305. Next base: position 2,517 of record CADBUD010000362.1, on the reverse strand, counting down.
TTAGAGGAAGAGGAGATGAAATAAGAATTTATCCGTTATCTTTTGCTGAGTTCTATCATGCATATGAGAGAGATTATGATGATGCTTGGGAAGAATATATGATCTATGGTGGTTTACCACAGGTGGCACAATTTTCTTTGGAACGCCAAAAGGCAGAATATTTAAAAAATATTTTTACCAACGTCTATATTAAGGATGTGGTAGAGAGAAATAAGATTCAAAATGTTGACAAAATTGGAACTTTGATAGATATTCTCGCTTCTGCCATAGGAGCACCTACCAATCCAACTAAAATATCAAATACTTTTAAAAGTGAACGAGGTATCAATTATAGTAATAAAACCATATCTAACCATATTGATTATCTGGCAGAGGCTTTTTTGATTTCTAAAGCGGAACGGTATGATATTAAGGGAAGAAAATATGTGGGTGCTAACCTGAAATATTATTTTTCAGATGTGGGACTTAGAAATGCCAGATTGAATTTCAGACAGCAGGAGCCTTCTCATATTATGGAAAACGTTGTTTATAATGAGCTGCTTATAAGAGGTTATAATGTGGATACCGGTATCGTAGAAGTGTATGCAAAAAATGATGAAGGGAGAACGAGTCGTAAGCAGTTTGAAGTTGACTTTGTAGTTAATCAGGGCAGTCAGAGATATTATATTCAGGTAGCTTATGACATGACTTCCGAGGAAAAGCAGATGCAGGAATTTAATTCCTTTAGAAACATACCTGATTCATTTAAGAAGATTGTTATAGTAAACGGAACAAAAAAGCCATGGAGAAATGAGGAAGGCTTTGTGATCATGGGAATGAAGTATTTTCTACTTAATGCGGATAGTTTAGAGTTTTAGTGAGGTTAGGAGTTTCGCGATTGCCATGGAAACAGCTCTATGAAAAAACGGGAACTGAGAACAGGACAGGGCTGATAAAGTCCTACTATGAACACAATATAGATGGTTGAGATAATGTGATAAAAAGCCTGCATAAAGCAGGTTTTTTTCTTTATGGCAGAAATATGAACCTATATTTTTTTTCATATTTGATGTAATATAGAATAGTATTTTGTACTCGTGTATTAATGAGAGTAGCAAAGAATAATAAAAGTAGGGTAATAAGGGTACACAAAAGCGTGAAGTGAAAAGGAGGATGTATATGGATTCTTGGAGAAGAAAGTATTCTACATTTAGTATTGGTGTTATGACAGTGCTGACATTTTTAATGGTCTGCGTTTTAGTTAATGCCGGATCGTTTTTGTCAAACGCAGAAGGAACTGACGGAAAATGGTCATTGAAAGTAACTGATTTGTATGATAACACGGAAATGCCGGTTGTTTCAACTGTTGAAGATGGAGTGACTAAGTATACAATCGATAACGGATGTGCTTATCACGAATATCAGCTATCGCTGAAGCTTAACGGGGAAGGTTCTGACGGGGATGGCTCGACTATAGATGTATCGGGCTCAAGATACCAAACCGGTTCAAATTACCAAAGCGGTTGGGAGATATCTCAAGAAGATAAAAGTCTTGCTAGATTGAAACTACGATCAAATGGGCTGTGTACATTTGAGGATTCATTTGCAGACTTTTCGTTTACGCTTAATATCACATCAGTTGATGATGACATATATCTTAATAGTGCTATCTGGCATGATGTTGAATTGGAATATCAGGGGAAAAATCAATACGGTATTTCCAAAATCCTGACAACTGATGATATAAGCGAGCTTGAAGCGGATAACGGAGTATATGTTATTCCTATAGATGATGTGGTGGATAATGTGTCACAGGTTGTAATATGGGAATATGAGAAAAAAACATACACACTGCAAAATGGCAGTACGGTGGAATACTATGAGCGTGTTGCTGATATGAATGCTCCAAAGGCTACAGCTTATGCAGACGGACAAGTAAGCGTTACCGGAATCCATCAGAACAGCCCAATTGCTATAATGGTAACCAACAGACAAAGTATACCTAAAGAAGAAGATAATAAGTATGATTGTTATTGGTTTTATTATTATACCGGAGGATATGTTAAGGCACATAATGATTTTACATTGGATTTTTACAATTATATAAAAGATAAAGAGAACAAAACCATCACTCTTGAAAGTTATAATCAGGGAGTATCCGGGTATGCAAAAGCTGCAATGGCTTTAGGAAGCGGATCGAATCTTACGGATACCATTGAAGACTTGAGATATGGTAATTCCAAGATACCTGATAATCTAAAGGCATCGGATTTTGAATTAGAGGATTGGAACATACCCGCAACCTATACAGATCCCTATGACGGAACTACGTACAAAGTGTGTCTTGAAGCTAATTATGAAGTGTATGATAGCGGAACGGAAAAATATGCAAAGGGTCTTCCTTTATATCCGATATCTGCCTGTAATATTACAGTTGATTCCGGAGTTGGATTTCCTAATGATTGTAGTTATATGTTCTTTGAAAGTACTACTTTTAGCATAGGAGCAGCCTGTGATGGAGCAGAGGCTCATGGCTGG
>CADBUD010000361.1 GCA_902797785.1 uncultured Lachnospiraceae bacterium | reverse complement strand
CCAGAGCCTCCTGCGTCACCTTAAGGTCTTTGCGTATTCCCGGAAGCTCCACCGCCATCCGTTCCACCAGCGCGTCCCGGTCCAATTGTTTCAATCCATCCAATGCATCTGCTGCCATTTAATCCTCACCTATCCTGATCCTGCTCTTAAGTGAATCCGGGTAAAGCCCCAGATTGTCCACGATATTCGTTGTCCGCATATTATAATGATAGAAAAACAGGATTGCCATATACTGATCCCAGGTCGCCTTCCTGCTCCCATTCTCAAGCTGCCGGTACACTCCCACAGAGATTCCCAGCACATCCGCGGCCTCTTCCGGCGTCAATCCAAGCAGCATACGAAGCGGCGCCATATCTTTTCCCAGCTCATCCTTTAACCAGTCCACATCTATGTTTCCTTCATATGGCACATCCGGCTCTATCCCCAGGAAGATATTTCTAAGCACCATCTCCTCCGCCCTGCCGTTCATATAGGTCTTTCGCAGACGTTCAAAGTTGATCTTATCCATATGAGACACATCCATCATTCGTTTCAATCCGTTTTCCAGTGTTCTCGGATCCATCTGCATATCACCTTTTTTTCGAATCAACGTCCTGCCCTTCCACCGGAACTCATTGATATATTCATTTAATATGGGCGGATAAGAAACTCTCCGTATCTGCTTTTTTTGAGAAATCTCTTCGATAATAACGATTGTCCTTTTTTCCCCATCCTCATCCCTTTTAGGATTCCTCACCCTGTGCGCGATTTCATGGATATAAATTTCATTCCGCATTTCATTGACATCATCACTATTCAACGCGCACAGCTCCCCAGTTCTCATTCCACAGTAAATCGAAAGCAACGCTGCAAGCATCTCCGGACAGTGATGATGCTTCGCCTTGAAACAGATCATCTCAAGCTCCCCCGGAGTCAGTTCCTCATATTCCTTTTTATCCCAGGAAATCTTCGTTTTTTCTGAATCAGCGACGGCATTGGCAAAATTAATCACATTGTTCATGACCGCTTTGACCACCCAGAGTCCGCTGTTGGTAAGATATCTCCCTCTCTTTGCGGCAGCATCAGGGGCAATCTTTATAAACCGGTTCATTTCCGCTTTGGTCACATCCTCCATGGGGGTATCGGCATATTCCGGGTAGACATCCCTCTCCAGGGCATCAAGATATCTGTCATAGGTCGTAGAAGCGATCGTCCCCTTTGCATCAGCCAGATATTCCTCTGCTGCCTGCCGGAAGGTCTTTTGTTTTTTGGGGGATTCGCAGCATCCTTCTTTTCTTTTGTATGTGGTTTCATATGTTCTGGTCAATATTCCGCCCCCTGTTTGGTATGTTTGGTGTGGATTTGGGTTTCTTTGCCTTAGACTTTGTATTATTTTAACCAATGACATCTGTGATTGCTGTCATCCGTCCAAAGAATGGATCTTCTACGGTAAGAGCCATAAATCCTTCATCCTTTATCTGGATGGAATTCACCAGTGCCAGCATTTTTTCATCGAGCTTTTTATTTTCTGTTCTTGCCACTTCCGGAACTAATCGAGTATATTCTTCGAAATATTTTGTAATTCCTTCTTGTGCCTGTTCAAAAACCTTAATGTCTTTCTCACTTCTTGTTTCCTTAGCAAAAACAGGATTTCCATTCTCATCAAACTCCTCTATCTGTGAATATGGAGAAGTCAATATCGTTTCCAATATGTAATAGGTGTCAAAAATCACGCTGGCATTCTTTTCTTCATCGGTATAGAACGTTTCAATATCAAGTCCTTTGTCCTCCATAAATTCAGGTTCTGGCTGTAAAAAATAGAACCCTTTAATATGCTGTGAAAAGAGCTTTCTCAAATACATCTGTGTCGTTCCCTTCGCGACAAAATCGAACATGCCAAGACTCCCATCATACAGATTCAGTTTTTCAATATATTTTTTATAATTTTCCCTTTGTGTTTCAGATCTAAGCAATATTGCTTTTTCACATTCGCTCTCTGCAATATCTGCTTTTGCGATTCCAAAGCGAGTTTTCAATGCTTCTTGCAGTGTCCCAAAGTACCTCATACTGTTTACATATTCAATATCTTTATCATCTTCCATACCCGCACGAATCGCAGCGGTTCTTGATGAAAGAAAATACACTGCTTTTGTATCAGATGAAACTTTCCTAAATAATTTTCCCGGCAGATATCCGTCTCTTGCGCAGAAAAGAATTTGCTCATAATCCGTCTCCACTACTTTTTTCTTCATCCACAATACAAAATCTGTGATTATTGGAGCACATAACAAATATCCAATCTGTTCAGAACTGTTGATCGACAGCTTCTTTCCCTCTTCTTCGAACCAAAACGGACTGTTAAATATCTCTGAAATAAACATTCCGGCTTTCACCCTGTCGGAAAGATTTTTTATCTCTCCATCAAGTCCCAGCCCGCCAAGAACATCATACAATTCCAAAGAGCTGTATATCCTGTATGCGCCTATTCCATATTCAGTGGCTTTTACCATATCAGCGGTCTCATCATCACCAATATGAACTATGTTTTTACTCTTATATGCGTGACACAGTATGTCATATAGCCCCTGCGTTTTTGAAGTTCCATACTCACAAGAAACAAATAACTTATCCGGTCTGTTTATTTCTAATTTGCCAAGAATCACCTCGATCTGTGGAAGCGTGTAATAACTGTCGGTGGTGATTACAACCTCTTTTTTTGCCCCCATCATATCTCTGAACACTTCACACATTTCTTCCCGGGCAATCATCGTATCCAAATCCATCTTGAATTCCATAGAGGCAAGTTCTTCCGCAGATATAAAATTGCCACCGGTTTTCTTTAAAACATAACTATAAATATCTTTCAGTTTCGGTGCCGTCTCTTTTGACAATTCCTTTTCAGCATATAACCTGAGTCTTGAAAAGTCCGGAATCATAATTCCCATCTTGCGAAGTCTGATATCCATGAGTTCAAAAATATCTGTATAGGAAAGCACTCTTCTTGTAATGAGCGTGTCAAACAAATCAAAGCTTATAACCTCTGCCATACTGGTTCTTTCATACAAGTACTCTTTGCTTTCGCCCTTGATGTTAGAGAAATCAAAAGCAGCCTTGCCTGCAACAAGGAGATTTTTTCCACGTACATCAAATAAAGCAATATCATTTTCCTGGCAGAAATCACCAATTCTTTTTGCAATAGCTTTGCAAGAGCCAGGACGAGCTACTACAATAATCAGGCGGATGTTTTTTTTCGTGGTTTCGGATAATGGGATGATGGGATATCCATATAATTCACCATTTTCTTTAAAGCCATCAAGAAGTCCAACAACATTGATTCCCATTCCATAATCATTCAAAAAACGTTCTGTTTCAGTTCCAAGACCGTAGAGGGCTATTTTACATTCCTTATTCTGTTGTAAAATCTCTTTGATCTTAACCATCTTGTTTTCACCTCTTGAGCTTTTTATGAACAAAACAGCAAGCCATTAACGTATGAATTTTCTATAAGCTCACATATGATATGACCTATCATAATATGAGATTCCTGTATTCTTGCCGTACAATCGCTGGGAACTATGATAGAAATATCAGCAATGTCCTTTATCTTTCCTCCATCCTTCCCTAGAAACGCAACTGTTTTACCGCCCATTTCTTTTGCTTTCCTGATAGCAAGATAAACATTCTCCGAGTTTCCGCTCGTGCTGATTCCAATCAGGCAATCTCCTTCTTTCATCAAACCCTCAACTTGCCGCTCAAACACTCTTTCATATCCATAATCATTGGCAATTGCGGTCAGGGCTGCAATGTCAGCATTCAATGCAATTGCGGGTAAAGCAGACCTTTCTTTCTGAAATATTCCAACCAGTTCACCTGCAATGTGCAGTGCATCAGAAGCTGAGCCGCCGTTTCCGCAAAGAAGCACCTTTCCTCCATTTTTCAGACTATCACATACCGTTTCTGACGCGTTCTCTATCGTTCTTATCATTTCCATCGAACGAAGCAACAAATATTTTGTTTCTATACTTTCTCTTATTCTTTCCTCAATCAGCGACATATATCTTTACCCTTCTGTATTTTCTCTATCGTTGCAGATGTGGAATGTCCCGGAACATACGGAATTACTTTTACTGTTCCACCATTCCTTCTTACAACTTCCGCACCTACAATATTTTCTACATGGTAATCTCCGCCCTTCACCAATACATCCGGTATAATCTCTTCAATCAGTCTGAGCGGTGTATCCTCCTCAAATGGAATCACATAATCTACAAAACCAAGTGCTGACAGCATCTCTTCCCTGTCTCTTAAACAGTTTACTGGTCTGTCTGCGCCTTTAAGCCGCTTTACCGAGTCATCACTGTTAAGACCAATCACAAGAATGTCTCCCAGTTTTTTTGCTTCACGAAGATATTCAATATGCCCTATATGCAGAATATCAAAACACCCATTTGTAAAGACGATTTTTTCTCCATGTTCTTTTCTTCGGGTTATGCTCTCAAATTTACCTTCTCCATCTTCTGAAGAAACCTCTGTCTGATATTGCATCCCTGCCTTCCTCATTGCATCATAGACCTCATAAGGATAAACGATGCTTGTTCCCAGCTTTGACACCTGAATACCTGCCGCATAATTTGCGACAAGCATCGCATCCTCTACTGTCTTTCCATCTGCCATTTCCGCTGCAAGATATGCGATGGAAGTGTCTCCTGCACCTGTCACATCAAATACCTCGCTTGCAGCACTCTCAATATGACAGATTATTCCATTCTGATCTGCAAGCAACATTCCCTCTGCACCCAAAGTAGCAAGAACATACTTACATGGTGCCTGCTTGCACAAAAATCTTGCTGCAGTCACGACCCCCTCTATAGAACCTACTTTTTTCCCTGTGAGCAATCCAAGCTCCTTGCGATTTGGCTTTAATACAGTTGCACCACCATATTTTGTATATGCCGTATCTTTTACATCCACAAGTGCAGGAATATTATACCTTCGGGCAAGTTCAATCAGGTATTTCGTGGTCTGTTCACTCAAAAAGCCTTTCTTATAATCCGAAAGCACAAGCACATCATACTTTTCATTTTCAAAATCTTCCTCCAAGCGCTTTCCAATCAGTTTCAAATCATCCATCGAAACATCAGCAACATCCTCATCATCCACCCGAAGAATCTGCTGATTTCCGGGTCCGATATACCGGAGCTTTGTTACTGTCTTTCTTTTGTACGATTTCTGTACCAATTCGATGTTCACATGATTTTCTTTCATCAGCTTTAAGAAAATTTCACCATTCGAATCATCACCGATCATCGTACAAAATGAAACTTCTACCCCAGTTGCCGCAATCCCTGCCGCAACATTCGCTGCTCCACCCGGTACAAAGTGCTCTCTCCCAAGCTCTAAAAATACCGGCACGGGAGCCTCTGGCGATATCCTACTTACGTCACCGAAATGATACACATCCAACATTGCGTCTCCTACAACCAATATTCGCTTTTTTCGATTCGCTCTGTTTGCCATATGCATCACTCTTCTTCCAATACATTTTTTATTTTATCCATTACCATTTCTACCGTGATGGAATCCATACAGGCGGGAATATCACATCCCCTGCCGCATACGGAGAGCCAGTCCGGACTTGTCCACTCACATGACTTGCATTCTTTTGTCTGAATATAGACATTTTCCGGATATGCATAATTCTCCACCGAAGACGGTCCCATCAGGACAATACTTTTCCCGCCTGTCATATGCCGTACATGCACCAAACCACCCTCATAATCTATATGAAGCAATGCTTTTTTCAACAAATAGCTCACCTGCTCCAGATCGGTCTTTCCATTCATATGAAGATCTGCCGGAATATCATCCTCATCTTTCATCCGGAGTCCGACCTGAACAATCTTTATGTTCGGATATTCCATTTTTAATGCGTCCGAAAGTTTCACCCATTTGTCAAACGCCCATGCCCGTGTATTTCCTTTGCTCCTGTATTCCGCATTTAATCCAGTATTCAAGGTAATATATCTTTCCCCGGCAAGTCCTATTTTTTTTAGATATTCATCACATAAGTCTTTATCAATGTGCATTACCTTTTCCTTCGCGAATGACCTCAAATTTCTAAAAACATCGAATGCTGTATGGTACAATATGCCCGGTTTTTCCACCAAGCTTTCCCTAATCGTTCTATAAAACCCACCAGCCGAAATAAATCCCCGGTTATAATGCTTCTTTCCATATTGCCATAGTCTGTCTATATATGTATAAAATCCCTCTGTGTTTTTTTCTTTTAACCTACTTCCTTTATACCATACCTCTGGCACAATACAGAACCGAAGTACTGTCACATAATGTCTCCTTCCGAAGAAATCATCTTGCTCTGTACCTATTGTATAAATATTTTTCTCTGACACAGAATCCCTAAAAATATATCTACCGTCATTTTTCAGATTTTCTGCAAGGTAAATCTCTATTCGTTTCCTATCTATATCATATCTCCTTATTAAACTTTCCAGCCAGACTTTTCCTATCAACAGATCTCCCATTCCGCCACACATCACAACGGCAATATTTTCGTTCTTATCTCCGTATATTTCCGGGCAATCTTCCCAAACCTCTTCCGGTATCAGATTTAGCGCTTCCTGAAGTGAAATTATTTTATTCTTTTCTGCCCCCAGGTCTGTCAGCTTTTCTTTAATGCCCGTTGTATTTGCTGGCGTGACCACAATATAATCATACGTTTTCTTTAAGGCGTCAGGAATTCTGGAAATTGTGAAGCCAAAATAACTCCTACCAATCTTCTCCTCACTCCCATCCATCACGGCAACAATGTGATAACATCTATCAAGATCATTAAAAGAAAAAGTAAGATTATTTCCTGCACCATATATTAAAATATTTTTCTTTTCCAAATCAGCTTATCCCCTTCACATTAATCGGAACTTACATAAGAAATAACCATTTCCTTTGGCACTCCCTTAGACAGTAAGAAATTCCTCATATCCCGCATATTCTTATCTCCACGGCTTGCAATCACAACAAAGTCATACATTCCCTTATATCCTGAAATTTCATCTGGCGAGGAGCATTCTATTCTACTCCGTTTCCTTTCATTTTCATTCCATGCCATAAAATTTCTGTCAAGCAAACCGCACAACTCGCAGTAGTTCGTATAATCTATCTGTCTGATATAAGATTCCCCTATTGCACCAGAGCCATATACAATCACCCTACTTCCACGCTTGATCCGTTCAAAGGGAAAATAATCCCAAGTTTCATCCCCTAGGCGATAAATCCTTACCACACAAACTTTACAGGATAATCCTTTTTTCCATGCCAAATATGCAGCCCTGTGCTGCCCATCCAAAATACGATTATTTGTATCAATCAAAATCGGTCTTGTTTCATCATATCCTTTTACATCAAGCTCCGCTATTAACTGCCTGAACTTTTTTGATGAATGAATCGCATTGTAGTCATTTTTCTGTAACAATCCGATATACTTCTCATATTCATTCCAATCGCACTTTCTCGAAAGCACTCTGTATGCTGCTGTATCCTTAAGCGGCACGAAAGAATATCCCTGTTCCTTCACTTGAAAAACTCTTAAGTTACCAGCTTCTATCGTCTCTCTTTCATAATGGATAATCTTGTACTGTTCCAAAAATTCCCTTTTATGTGTATCATCCAGTCGGATACTCTCATCTGCATAAAACGTCTCATTTGTAAAACGTACATCAGCCTCTTTCCTTGCTTTTACCTGTGATAGTTTTGCATAAGCCACAATCTTTTCCAAAACTGCCCCCGGCATAATCGTCTTCATGCAAAGCGGCTCAACATCTCCCCTGATACAGCGTTCCGACCATGAATTTGTCAGCCTTGCACACCACTTCGTGTAGACATTGGAATGAATATTGATATTCCTGTCATAACCGTAAAAATCCATCGGTGTCGGTCCAAACAACACAACAGACGGCTTATCTGTCAACGCTTTACGGAAATGTACCATCCCACATTCGCAATCTATATGGAGCCAAGCGCCTTTAAGCAAAAGTCCCAATTCTCTCCATGATGTCTTACCCAGAAGTTCCTTATCCACACCTTGCAAAACTTCACTGTTGCTTGCTTCACCGAGCTGCACGATATTCTTTTCCGGAAATAAATGCTTTAATAAGGCAATAAGCTTTTCATAGTATCGTACCGGCCAAAGCTTCGTACTCTCCTTTTGAAAAGAACCAGGTGCAGCCCCACGCTGAACGGTAATATATCTGTTCTCTGCAAGTCCTAATGATGCAAGGTACCCTTCCGTATCCTCAAGTGCAGGATGCCAGCAATAATCTCTTGGAACATCGACAATCCCCTCTACATCAGCAATATTCAGTACATTCTTACCGTTATCCGCCGCATAGATATAGGCATTGTAATTAACAACCGGATGTATCATACAAAACCGCCTCTGCATATCGTTCATAAAATTCTTCCATGCAGAAACAAGCGTATATGCCTTTTGGGATTTCTCCTTAAGCTCTGCTTTTTCCGAAAGCACATCAGGAAAAAATTCGATATGAATAAATGCATCGCTCTCATATCCAAGGTTACTTTCTGTCGGTGAATAATAGTGCGCTATAAAACCAGCATCCTCCATCAGCAATCTATTTAACTCATCAGACTGATGCCCGAAAACAGTAAACTCCGGATTGTCTTCCTTAAGATAGTGATATACCAGGTATATGAAATTCATCTGCCCAAAGAGATTTCCCGCTCCTCCGTCTGTCAAAAAAGAAATCGTTAATCTCTTTTTATCTATTGTCATCGTTCCAGCACCTTCTTTACCGCAGCCTTTACCATTTCCACATGGATGCCCTCCATGCAGATTCGTTTTCTATCTTCTCTGATACATTCTCTGCTCCAGTTTTCTCTCACCCATTCACAAGGGTATGGGCAGACACTACTCCTGACATTCTCATTCTCCTCATATCCGAAGAACTCCTCTGAAGTCGGCCCGAACAGCACAACGGACGGTTTTCTGCTGACTGCATGGCGTAAATGCACAAGACCGCCCTCTATATCAACATGTACTTTTGCATTTCCAACAATTGCCGCAAGTTCCGGAAGGCTTGTTTTTCCTACGAGATTGACTCCATTAAAAATAAGGTTTTCATTTTTCTCATATTCAGCTCCAACCATAACAACTGGATATTTCGGATATTCTGTACCTAGATACTGAAAAAGAGCATTGTATCCATCCACTGTCCACAGCTTTGTTGAACTTTCAGCATAGTTTCGTGCCTCCGTACCTCTATGAACTGTAATATATCCGCTCACATTCAAGCCAACATACTCCATCACTTTTGGGTCTGTTTCAAGCTGGAAATCATATTGTTTAGAAATTCCTAAATATCCATCCACATCAGGTTGTTCATAACGTTTTCTTCCACAAATCACCTCATAGGCTGCGCTGACTCCATCCGCAACAAAATCCTTCTCAAAATATCTGGGATGGAAGATATGAAATTTTTCTAAAAGCTGAATATAATCAATCAACTCCGGACAAAGCCTCGCAATCCGAGACCTGTCAGCATAAAGAACCTCCGGATAGCGCCTGATAGCAATATACAGATGATACTTCTCCGGACATATCTTATTCTCGGATATATCATAAATCTCTGAAAATAAACTCTGTTTAGGAATCAGAGCCTTATAACCATTCCTTCCTGATACAGTCTCCAGAAAAAACTTTACATGTTCCCCAGAAAACCTTCGTCTGAATAATTCTATATAATTAAGAGCAATCAGAGCATCTCCTAACCCTCCAAGGACGAAAAATGCAACGGATAATTCCTTTCCGACATCATCCGACGGAAGAATATCGTTTAAAAAAATCATCTGCTCCGGCTTCACACCAATGTCCAGTAAACTACTTACCATCTCTCCATGTGCGTTTGGTGTAATTAAAACCGCATCATATACTCCCACTTTCAAAATGTCCGGGGACTGTATCTCTTTTCCCTGAAAAAACGTTCCCTGCTTCTTCTTTCCACCATCTACCAACAAAATAATCTCATAACAATCTGCAATCCACCGGTAATTCCTTATAAAATTGTTCCCTATTCCATAGACTGCTACTTTCATATGTCCTAATAAATTGCAAACCCTTTCTTTAAATGCTCCAAAACATAATCTTTTACGCCTTCTTTTACATCCATAAAAGGCTCCTGATATCCGATATTACGTAACTTTGTGATTTCTGCTTGCGTATGATACTGATATTTCTCTTTTAGTTCCTCCGGCATCTCTATATACTGAATCTTCGGTTTCCTTCCTAATGCGTAAAACACAGCACTTGCCAATTCCTCAAAAGTCTGTGCTCGTCCTGTCCCAACATTATATATTCCACTGCATTCCGGATGTTCAAGGAAAAAACATATTACCTTACAGATATCCTTCACATATACAAAATCTCTCTCCTGGGCACCATCGACATAGCGATAATCTTCCGACTTAAAGAGCCTTATTTTTCCTTCTTCCATTATCTGCCGATATCCATGATAAACCATACTTGCCATTGAACCCTTGCAATACTCATTTGGTCCATAAACATTAAAGAATTTAAGTCCTACAACCTGTGGCGGTTTCTTCTCTTGTTTCAGCGTCCACTGATCAAACACCTGCTTAGAGTAGCCGTATCCGTTCAAAGGTCTGAGTACGGAAATATCTATCTGATCATCAAAGCCCTCTTTTCCGCTCCCATAGGTTGCTGCAGAGCTTGCGTAGATAAATGGGATGTCATTTTCTGTACAAAATTCCCAAAGCCGCTTGGAATACTCCACGTTATTCATCCAGAGATAATCAAAATCATTTTCTGTGGTTGATGAGCAGGCTCCCATGTGGATCACTGCATCCACATTCTTAAATTCTCTGGACTTCACTCTTTCAAGAAACTGATTCTTATGAACATACTCGCTATACTGCTTGTTCGAAAGGTTTTTCCACTTCTGCGTACTTGCGATATGATCCACAACCGTAATATCTGTAATTCCACAGTCATTCAAAGTTCGAAGTATACAGCTCCCGATAAACCCGGCTCCTCCGGTTAATATAATTCTTCTCATCTTCATATAATGCTTGTCTCCATCAATCCTCAAAATGGCTTACTATCTTGCTATACTCCTTGCGTATATATATATTGTTTTCTCCCAATCGACAAAACCTGTAATAACCTTTCCCATCCATCATTACATCAAATTTACCTATATCTTCCGCTATAACTTCTACACAGCAAACTTTAGGGCCGTTACCTGCGAGATCATAATCCTCCAGCACTTCATAATCTAACCCCTCAATATCACAGTCTAAAAAATCAGGAAATCCATTCGGACAATACTGATCAACCACTTTCTTAAGTGTTATAACCGGAAGCTCTATACATTCTTGTACTTCCTTATTCCATTTCCTTGTTTTTTCTTTTAAAAACGTATTTAATCCACTGGCTTTATCATATTTATAAAAAACAAGGTTCCCATCATTTTTTGCAATACCTGTCTGCAAATTGATATCCTCTGGGCGCACTATTTCAAATCCATGAATAAGATCTGGGTTTGCTTCAATATTAATTCCTCTACAACCATTCATATATAAAATTGCTGTGTTACTACCCAAAAAAGGATGGTTTGCTCCCAAATCCATATATGAAGGTTTTTCTATTCCCATTCGTTTAAAAATGGCTGCTATTATCAAATCCTCACAATGTTGCCCATAATAATCATAACTAAGTATCCGTTCAGCTGGTTTTCCAAAGGCAAGTACTATAATCTTATTTTTTTCTACTCCCTCATCTATCAACTGGTCATACATTTCTGAAAAGAAATCTGGTGTGACCAGCACAACATCATATTCCATCGTCCTAATGTCTTCAACAGGTCTTACATCTGCATCTTTATTCATCCAATTATTATCAATGCACCCCACCACTTCGTATGTTTTCTCAATATTTTGCAGATAATCTTCAAACCTTTTTCCCACACCAAATATAACCGCTTTTTTCATTATTCATCACTCTCCTTTTCTTTCTCATCCACGTCAACGCTCAATCATCCTCTTTATTGAAATCTGCACAAATTCCACCTGAATACCCTCCATACAGATTCGTTTCCCCTCTAATACATTCCATGTTCCAGTCCTCATCGAGCCATTTTTCTGCTTTGAATATTTATCTGCCATCTTTTCCTGCCTCTGTTATTTTTTTTACTTCATCAAAGACCATTTTCGATGTAATCTTTTTCATACACTCCGGACATTCATATAGCGGACATTTTGTATGCCAGTCAGAGGTTACACCCATACATCCATGACAATTTCCTGCTTTAATATTTATGTTTTGCTGATACCCATAATATTCCATTGGTGTTGGTCCAAATAGAACTATACACTTTGTTCCTAACTGTGTCGCCAAATGCACCATTCCACCCTCCGTATCTATATGAGCCATAGCATTCCTTAATAATCCCTTAATATAATTTAAATTTTCTCCAAAAATACCTTTATCAACACCTTTTATCAAAGTCGAATCCGCACCTCCTATCTGTATAACTTTGATTTGCGGATATGTTTTTTTTATGATTGAAATGAGATCAACAAAATTTTCATATGCCCATTCCTTTGTTTGATGCACATTATGACGCTCTGACACCTTGCCCGAACCAGCATTCACTGTCAAGTAACATCCCAAATTTTCAAACTGTTTATCCTCAATGCGCGTTCTTTCAAATGATAGTTTTGACATAGTCGGATGTAAATTCCAAAGAGATTGGTCACCCAACATTTCATACCTATTACTTCCTATTATTTCTGCTCTCTTTATGATATTAATATCTTTCTCTCTTTCATCATTCAGGTCTTCTCTGTCTCGTTTCTCTATTGTTTTTTCTAACAAATCGAAAAGATGCGAATTTATAGAATTTATTTTTTTCCACTTCACATAATCAACATGTATCAATTGTCTTAAAGAAAAAACAATATCATATTCCTCTTTTATAACTTTTTGACCACAAAATATATTACGAATTCCTTTTTCATTACCAAACACCGAATCCATCATGCTCTGATCAGTATATACATCTATCAAAATCGACTTGTCTGTATCTAGAAGTCGCCTTACAAAACTAAGAGAAATTATGTTGTCTCCGATACCTCCTTTTATAATCACGGCAACAAATATATGATTTATATTTGCTTCATTTAATTCAATATTTTTCTTAATTAAATCTAGTTCTTTTTCTTCTATAGGAAATACATCTTGTCGTAGATATATGTTCTTAATCAAGTTTCCATTAACACCTGCTTTTACAAACCTCCAGTACAAACTACTTGCCGTAAAATTATCATCAATAGCAATCACAATATAATCAGTTTCTATATCACCTGATATTTCTTTCGGTTTTAAAAATGCATAGTCATATTTTTCAGCCTTGTTTATACTTTCATCAGAAATACCCAAAATATTACAATAGCCAGTTTCTTCTATCTGTTTAATATAACTATCCCCAAGTTTTCCCAATCCATAAATAATTATGTTGTATCCTTTTGGAATATACTCGTATAGGAACAAATGTCTTTTGGGGATATCCTTTATATTTACTTTTTCCCATTTCACTTTTAATTTCTCCTAATCTAAATTCTCATTTAAATATTCATAAAAATTTTTGTTCAACGGTTCTAGAAAAGTATCTAAATATATCTGATATATTGAGAGAATTTTATCTACATACCCTCTTTTTATTAAGTCGTCTCTCATTTCATCTTCAAATAAGAATGAAGAAAGAATAAAATAATCGAAGTCTCCTTTATTCTCTAGTTCTTCAACTCCAAATACTGTATATTTTCCCAGTGCTTTTTTCTTATCATTATTATCAATAATGCAAATATCTGCAGCATCCTTTAACAATTTCAAAAGTTGTCTTGTATGCTTACCTGCTCCTCGAATCACAATCTTCTTTCCCCGAATCAATGTGTTTATATAGTTAATCACCATCTTTACTCTAGCCATTATAATAATATTTGTAACTATGCCATCTGCTTGTTCTATTTTACTTTTAAATGCATCATTATCAATCTGTATCTTATATAAGTTGATAGGATATTCATAATATACTTTTTCAAAATTTAATGCCTTTTCAAGTATTTTTTTATATTTCAATAGAGATACTGTTTTATAATTAATCAAACATCTGTTAAGAAATTCAATGTTTTTGATTGTATAATCGATATCCTCTTCCAGACTATCTCTTCTACCATAGTCCCGAGGTATAAACCCTTTCAAAGTTCCACCTCTCCTGTCATAAGCCACAGAATAATTTGGTATAGCAAGAGCAGTTGCAATTCCTATTCCATGAATTCTACTTCCAACAATATAATCACATGAAGAATATATATCTAAATAATCAGCAGCATCATATGAGTAGTAGACTTCCACATCTGGAAAATCCCTTTTCGCTAAAGGCACTTCATCCACATAGTGACAAATAATTCTAAAAGAAAGAGCATCCTTGTATTTTTCCATTATTCTTTTATACTCCGCTACTTCAGTTCTATAATTTTCTTCGTCCCATCCATTAAGAGCAGTAACCTCTTCGTCTTTTCCCCGATAAATCAATCCCACTTTTCTTAAATTGTCAATTATTCTATTAGATTCTGATGCAAAAATTGACGGACAAGGCAAATAATTTGCTTCAATACCTTTGTCAAGAAAAGAATTCAATATATCTTCATTCCTTACAGATACAAATCTAATTTTCGCCAATATGCTATTAATTACTTTATCTTCTGTTTCAAATGTAGTATCAACACCTATCATATAGACTGGCACATTATATTTAATTGCCTTAATAAAAAGTTCTCTACTTCGCCAAGTTCGCCACTCCGGTGTACCAGCAAATACAATCGCATCGATATACGAATAGTCGCTCCATGGTTTTACTGAATTATCCATCATTGATATTTTAAGAAAATGCAATCCTTCATCATGCGCAATATGTGTTAATTCAGATGACCCGTATGCTGATCGGACATCTGGATTTCTGTTAAAAATTAAAGGATTAAAATCTATTCCAAGTCCTTTGAAAAGGTTAATAATCCCTTTTAAAATGAATTCATCCCCCGGATTCCATTGTCTTGTTGTTGAAAAAACTATATTCTTTCTCATAGAGTCCTCTTATTTTTAATAATAGTGAAGTTAAGGTATATTCTCCAATATTAAAATCACATAATCCTACATTCCCTCGCAGTAAACAGGAATACATATTGTTTCCACTGACAGGAATTTTTCAAAGGTTGTTCCCCTGTTTCACACTCCATAAATGGCTTTTTTAATACCTCTGTCAAATCCATTACAATATAACATCATCTTGCTCATTATATAGTTCCAATTAGGTTTTCTAAATCAAACACAAATCTGTTCTCATCCCACATATATCACCTACGTTTTATTTTACGCAAAAAATGTTTCAGGTTAACCACATCTGATTCAATTATTATGGGAGAAACAGAAAAAAAAGAGTTTAGTCGTCTATCCATATAATCTTTGCTATCCACTTCTGAAAGACTCACTTGTATAGTATTGACTGATTCTCCTCCATCATCAACAACATAAAGCTTGTAATCACTATTGGAGAAAAACAAAAGTTTATCTTTATGTTTCAATGATGCAAATATATTACTTATATTCAATGGCACAATCTCACATTGTTTTAACAAGCAGTTATCTACATCTATTTTCCAAATACCTTCTGCATTCATCGGAAAAAGCCAAATATAACCGCCATACGTAACACTTCCAGAAAATCCACGTTCTGCTCTTTTAAAATCAATTGGAAATTCAATTTCTCCATAGTCATTAGTTCTTTCATTCCACCAAACAACATTACCCTTTCCTTTTGGAACCAAATAAAAAAAATCCCCATATTTACTAATTGAGATATATGCACTTGACTTTTTCCCTACTTGTTTATGTACAACTTGCTTCGTCTTCATATCAAAAACAATAATTTTATTCATTCTCGCAATTGGTATATATATTTTTCCTTCATCCATCATACTTTGCCTAGCGTTTATTTCACCGTTCTCTGCCATACCTATACCATAATCTATGTACTCTATATCTTCACTATCTGTATCATATATCATGATTATGGATGCATATGCCCCTATAAAATATATTTTCTTTTTCCATATGTGAGCTGATACAAACTTTGCTCTATCTCCTTGGTGACAAAGTTGGTCGTTCTTTATATCTATTCTTTGTATACTCTTTCCGTGGATTTTATAGATTGCCTTTCCTGCCATGGGATATAAATATAAACAGTTTTCAAAAGGTATAATACCTCCAAAAAGATTTGTTATATTATCTTTTTCATTTTTAATTTTCCAACAGAGCCTGACTTCACCTGTCTCAAAATTATATGAATAAATCTCATTACTTTTTCTATCCGGAAATATGACCTCGTCTTCATACATTGCCATACACTCCAGTGCAAAAAGTATTATTCCACCTTCTATAACCATATTACTCCTAAAGTGGCTGCTCAGTTTACTATGAGCAGCCACTAAAACTAAATTACAACGCAAATTCATCAATCATGCATAAATCCTTAAAACGATTTATCTACATATATACCTATCATTATTCTGTAAAAATCACCGTATCATTCTTCAATGTAATGAGTCATTATCAATTTTCAGCTACAATTGAAAGCGTTTCCACGGTTGTTGCACTGTCATCAAAATATAATTTAATCGTTCCACCCACACTATTACTCAGAACACCTGCCAAAATAGTAATCGTCTGCGTCGTATCATCATCCCAATAATGGCTTTCATCAACCAATTCAAGTACCGTTCCATCAGATTTTACTCGTTCAACCTTGCTTACAGATACACCTGCAGGAGCAGAATAATGAATCACATTGTTTTCTCCGCTAACAGATGTTTCTGTTACTGAAGGTGCGGTAACTTTATCTGCAACATCATAAACAATATTAATCTTAGGTTTTGTCTCACTCGTCACACCAGCAGCCCACTCATTCCAAGCATCAGTTGCAACAGCATTCGGGTTCGCAGTCGCAGTAATATAGAATGAATCACTTCCATAGGTAGTCCCATTTGCCTCATATCTTGCATAGTTATGACCACCGGTGGCAGAGTCTGTTCCCGCTGCCATATATGTAATCTCATTGATTGTAGGTGCCGGAAGATCAACAGTATATGTTGCCGTAGCAGATGCTCCATCAGCTGCTGCAACTAATGCATTTGTAGTTGTTCCATTTGTAGCAGCCACGTACATACTCGCACTGTCGTCTTCAGCATCATAGGTCGCATTATTATTAAATGTAAGCCCCGTTGTATTAGTCATTGTAACAGTTGCTGTCACAGTCTTTGCTTTCGTAGACTTATTGATAACGGTAACAGCATCTGTCCTTCCCTGATTAACAGCCTTTGCAGCGGTATAATCCACATCATTAGCAGTTGCTACTGTCCCTGTATTGCTCGTATAGAGATTCGGAAAAGCAGTAGGAACACCCTCCGTTATAGTTACATAATTGCTGAGATGATCAGTATCACTATCCGTAATCTTGTTTCCTGCCACAGCAGTGTATGTATTCTGATAAATCTTGCCATCACATACATTAGGGTCAGCCTTATAATCATCCTTAAGTCCAATGTTTGCATCTGCAGCATCACCTTTAAGTTCAAACCAATTTCCAATATTGGAAGTAGTAAGCTCAACAAATTTACCTGGCTTACCAGCATCATAATTTTCATCTGCTGTATCCGGAACCCATACATAATATCCAGACGTAACAGCCGAAATTGCGTTATTAGCTACTGTCACGATATCGCCCCAAACGTCATTAACCGCATCAACAGCAGACTTTGACTGAGTATAGAGTGTTACATTTTCTTTACCTTTCACCGATTCACGTGTTCCAGTAGATGAAAAGTACACCGTACCATCATCATATTCAGCAGGTTTAAATGTGTGAAGCATTCCTGTAGGATCAAGTGTAAAATTGTAAGTAGAGGCCGAAATAGTCGGTACATCCACCATGTCATATGCTACCGCCTCAGAGTTGTCGTATTCTACCACACCATTTCCAGTAACTCCGTCATCAGCTGATACTACAATTCCATTACCCAACGTCATAATACCTGTCATTGCCAGTGCCAATAATCTGTTCATATTCTTTCTTTTCATACTTGTGATTATGCCGGGGCAACGCCCAGCTTTCCTCCATTTTTTTAGAATCTTTGCCCCGGCACAAACGATGATGAATGT
>CADBUD010000360.1 GCA_902797785.1 uncultured Lachnospiraceae bacterium | reverse complement strand
TTTGCTAAATGAAAGAGATTCGTCGTGCTTGCACGTAAGAAACTCTTTTATTTAGCAAATTTTCCTGCTGTGAAGCAGGAACTCCTCCCAGAATGAGGATTTCAGGCGTGAATGCGCCGGGAGAGCTGCAAAGCAGCGGGAAATCCGAATGCCGGGAGGGGGACTGTGAATAGTAACATACCGATTTATTTTCAGCGGAGAAAACGTTTTCTTCGCTGTTTTCATTGGGAAGGAGGGAAAACTGATGCGCCAGCCGGCCTTTGGAGAAAAGTTTTGGATAGGGAAAGAGAAGCCCTGTCAGGTGATCCTATGGGCAAAAGAGAAAGAAACGGGAAGAGAGCTCCTTATTTATCAGGAACTTTTTGGCTCGTTCGAACGATATGCAGCAGATGCGGCAGAGATGTCAAACTATTTTTCTGCCGAAAAAAAAGAACAAATAACAATTGGTTCACATCAACCGGATCGGAAATCAAAAAGGACAGCGGAAAGAGAAAATGCAAAGGAACAGCCCGAAGAGCTCTTGATGGAATTTTTAGATGCGGATACGATAGAGGAAAAATATCACATTTTAATCAAAGCCCATAATGCCTCCAGTGGGAGGCTGACAGAAAACTTTCTGTCAGCTGCTGCGTTTTCCATAGACTGTGTTCTTCCGGAAGGAGAGATAGAGGAACGCTTTCAAGCCCTCAAGTATTTTTTGGCGACGAAAAGAAAATATGAAAGATAAATCTTTCATATCTACCATTATGACGCAGTAAATGCGTCATACAGAGGAAACTATGAAAGCAGGAGAAGTAAAAAAGATAGGGAAATGTGTATAAAAAACGGGATGGGATGAAAAAGATTTTAGGAAAAGTGCCGATATTGTGTAAATAAATTGATTTTTGTAAAATAGTAGTATATAATCAAACTGTTTTTATAAGGTTGTTCTTCGATGTAGTTACAGGCTGGCTTGCTGTTTTTCTATTGTTCACAGCCTTGCTGGCAAAAGCTTTATAAGTGACTGCTGAGGAAACATAAAGAGAGAGTTCAAAATGTGAATTCTGAAATGAAAGGAAGGAAAGATGTATGGCAGCAAAGAAAGCAACAGCAAAGAAAACAGCTTCAGCCACTGAGACAGCAGTAAAGGCAGCTGAAAAAGAAGCAGTAAAGGCAGCTGAAAAAGAAGCAGTAAAGGCAGTGGAAGAGACGGTAGAGGCAGCTGAGAAAGACGCAGTAAAGGCTGAAGAAACAGCAAAGAAAGCAGCTGAAAAAGCTCCAGCGAAAAAAACAACAGCAAAGAAGGTGGAAAAGGACATGACTACTACTCTTACGATTGAGTACAATGGAAAAGATGTTACAGAAGCAGAAATCATTGAAAAGGTAAAAGCTGATTTTGCTGAAAAGTCAGGATCTGACAAAGAGATTGAGTCATTACAGTTATATGTTCAGCCATCAGAGAATAAAGTTTACTATGTAGCAGATGGCGTCGGTGGAGAGGAATACAGTGTAGAACTGTAAGAGACGAAAAATCACAGTGGATGAAATCATATGGAGATTGAAAGAAAGTTTTTGATCAGAACGATGCCGGAAAATTTGGAACAGTATCCTTGCCTGGAAATGGAACAGGGATATCTATCCATAAATCCCGTGATACGGGTTCGCCGGCAAAATGAAGAATATGTTCTCACCTATAAATCGGCTGGGATGATGTCAAGGCAGGAGTTCAATCTTCCCCTGACGAAAGAGTCCTATGAACATTTAAGAGAAAAAACAGACGGCAGACTGATTCAGAAAAAAAGATATTTAATTCCTTTTCAGGACAAGTATACGATTGAGCTGGATCTGTTCGAAGGGTTCTATCACGGACTGATCCTTGCTGAAGTGGAGTTTTCCACAGAAGTGGAGGCAATGGAGTTTCTTCCGCCAGACTGGTTCGGAGAGGATGTTACCTTTAAAGAAGAGTATCATAATAGTGTGATGAGTCAGAAATAAAGAGCTGTTCATAAATAACTTGTGCCAATTTGAAACAGATAGGCAAGAAGAAAAGGCTGTTACGATAAGTCCGTTGGGGCTTTTTGTGGCAGCTTTTTGGGTAAAGAAAGCATACTCATGAATGAAATGGCCTGCCGTTTTTAATACCATAGTAAATGTATTTATTTCATGTGGTTACTATATATGCTACTATTATGATGCAGTAAATGCGTCAGGAAGAGGATGATGAGAATGAAAAAAGTATGTATGATGTTTGCAGACGGTTTGGAAGAGGTCGAGGCATTAGCGCCACTCGATCTTCTTAGAAGGGGCGCGGTAGATGTGACGACGGTTTCTATTACAGGAAAAAGAGAAGTAACAGGAGCGCATCAGATTCCGATTTTGACCGATCGATTATTTGACCAGGTAGATTTTGACCAGATGGATATGATCATTCTTCCGGGCGGTATGCCGGGAACCCTTCACTTGGAAGAGTGTGAGCCGTTAAAGGAAAAGCTTCTGGAATTTGCCGGACAAAAGAAGCATCTGGCAGCCATTTGCGCAGCACCAAGAGTTCTTGGAAGCTTAGGAATCTTAAAAGGAAAGAGGGCAACTTGCTATCCGGGAAATGAGGATCAGCTGCTGGAAGCGCTGGTAAGTGAAGATTTTGTCGTAACGGATGGTAATATTACGACAGCAAAAGGCATGGGCGCAGCGGTAGATTTTGGTTTGGAGCTGTTGCGGATCCTGATAGGAGAAGAAAAAATGCAGAAAATCAAAGATGCAATCATGTATCCGAAACATTCGTAAATGATAGGGATTGAGTTTATTTGTTTTCGATAACTTCTAAAAGGATTATATGTTAGTAAAAACGTCTGATGGAAATCATTCCATCAGACGTTTTTACTTAAATTAATTCTTTGATGTAGAGCTCCGGATGCTCCTTCATATGGATGATTTTTCCATTGAAGCAGACAATCGTAGGCTTGTCAAACTCACTTTTGGCAGTATATTTTACAACACCCTTTGAGCCATCAGAAAGCTCGACGGATTTATTGATATAGGTTGAGGTGATTCCACTGAAAAAGGTCGCAATAAGATTCAGATCATATTTGGTCGTGGCATCGTGGCGCATGATTTGGAGAACCTTGAACGGGCACATTGGTTTGCGGTAACACCGCGTCGCGGTCATGGCCTCATAGACATCTACGATACTGACAATTTTTGAAATGTAGTGAATCTGCTTTTCTTTGATTCCGAAAGGATAACCGGATCCATCAATTTTTTCATGATGCTGCAGGGCGGCATAGTGAATGCGGACGTCCAAATCCGTATTTTTCAGAATTTGATAACCAGCAAGCGGATGTTTTTTGATTTCATTAAATTCATGATCTAAAAGTTTTCCCGGCTTTGTAATAATATCTTTATCAATCGTTAGCTTTCCGATATCGTGCAGCAGGCCTGCCAGACGCAGGAGTTCAATATTTTCTTTTGACATATTGAGCCAGGAGCCGAATGCCTCGCAGATCAGGGAGACATTCAGACTATGGGAAAAGGTAGAATCATCAAATTCTTTCATGCAGATGATCATGTCCAGTGCGTTATATTCCTCTGAGGTATGAAGCTCGGAATAGTGGAGACTTTCCTCAACGATGGAATTGATGACCTCCTGCTGGTGGGAAGGATCATTGACCAAAGCATACATATTTTGCTGAAAGCTGGAAAGGGTGGAAGTATAATTCTGTTTAAATTCTTTGAAGTCCGAGCTTTGTTTCATCTGCTCTAACTGGGTCTTCCGGGTAAGGGCAGCAGGCGGCGGACTGGAATCTTTTTTTTCGTCCACCCAGATATTCAGGCTTTCCAGCTGATATTTTTTTATATTAGAAAGAAGAGTCGGCGTAAGGATCGAGCCAGATGGTGAAATTAAAGTGAAATTCACATACACATCCTCTGCCAGAATAGAATATGGCGGAACCGACTCAAGTGGTGTTGATACAATGTTCAAAACGACTTCCTCCTTTTAATGCTGTCGAAGGGAAAAACAGCAGCTTCGACACTTTCTATTATATAAAAGAAAAAGAAGAAATGCAATCATAAAGTTAGCAATTGATTATTTTCATAAAGTTTGATAGAATAGACAGGGAAAGAAAAAGAAAAGGGAGGGAGTCCCAAGATGGAAGAAACAGGTCAAAAGGAAAAACAATCTCAAAAATCAGGAACAGCGGCGTCAGCTGCTGAGATAAAAATATCGTTTGCCGCTATTTTTATGGCTCTTGGTCTTTTATTGGGCGGTGTGATTTCTATGAGATTTTTTGGAGTCTTTGGAATCTGCGTTGGCATGCTGTTTGGAATGTTTGTCGGCTGTCTGATTGGTTCGAGGATCGAGCAGGTGATCCTAAAAAAAGAAGAGAAGAAAAAAGGAGCAGCAGAAGCATCTGACGAAGATGCTGTATGATGGAAAAGGTCTTGGTTTCCTTAGTGCGAAGGCCTTTTGGGAGGGATGAAATGCTGAATTTTTTGAACTTATTACAAGTGATAGGATTGGGAATTATGATATTTTCCATTTCCTATATATTGAGAAAACGAAAAGATAATAAATACGATTATTTGATTATTTTGATTTTTGCTGTACTTCTTCAAAATATTGGTTATTTGCTGCTCGTATTCAGCCCAACAAAAGAAGCGGCACTTCAGGGACTGAAGGTTGAGTATGTTGGGACATCTGTCATCCCCTATTTTTATGTCATGTTTGTTTTAAAATATCTGGGGAAAAAATATCCGAATGCACTAAAGGCGGTGCATCTGTTGATATCTTCCCTGATTCTGGTCGGAACATGGAATTGTGAAAATATGTATTTTTACTATACGACCATTGAGTTTGTAGATACTGGAATGTTTCCGCATCTTGTTATGGGCAAGGGGATTCTTTACGGAATCATGCTGGCCAATGTTGCATGGCTCTATGGAATTTCCCTGTTTTACGCAATCCGGATGCTGATTTCTGGAGAGGTGACAGATAAGAGAAAACGGATTCTTTTCGCCTTCATTACTGCCTCATGCATTCCGGTGTTAGCCCTGTTGTCCTATGCGTTCGGCCTGGTTTCCAACTATGACTTTACCCCGCTGGCAGACATGCTCGTGGTTTCCCTTCTTGTCATTTATTCCGTGAAGGAAAATGTTTTCGATTTGGTGAATCTGGCAAAAGATCAGGTCTTTGACATCATGGATGACGCGATTCTTATCGTGGATGAAAATTATCGGCTCTTAGAGTCAAATGCGGGCGCAAAAAAAATGTTCCAGGAGCTGATGAATCCGGAAAACTGCTCAGAGGATAAAAGGAGAAAACAGATTCGTTCCTTATTTCAAGGGGGAGAGGTACATGAATTTTCGATGGATGACCGCTGCTATCAGGTTCGTACCTATCAGTTCAAGGATGATGATCAAAAGATACACGGCGGAGTTGCCTTGATCTTGGATATTACGAAACAGAAAAATGATATGAAACAACTGATTCTTTTGCGGGAGGAGGCAGACTCTGCCAATCGGGCAAAGAGCAATTTCCTGGCGACGGTATCTCATGAAATCAGGACTCCGATGAATGCGATTGTCGGGATGAGCGATCTGATCATGGAAGAGAGTGTTGGTCGAAAAGTATATTATTATGCCTGTGACATCAAGGCGGCATCCGACAATCTTCTGCGTATCATCGATGAGATTCTGGATGTATCCCAGATGGAGCTTGGAAAGATGCAGCTTCATCCGTCTGAGTATGATTTTCCCAAAATGCTTGAAAAGATTCATGTCGATGCGGAGGAGGATGCCAAAAAGAAGGGACTGAACCTGAAATTCAATCTCGAACAGTCTCTTCCCAAACATCTTTATGGAGACGAAAAGCGAGTCGGACAGATCTTATGGGGGCTGTTGGATAATGCCATCAAATTCACGCGAAAAGGAAAAATCGAATTTATTCTTCGCGCGCAGAAAAAGAATAACAACCGGGTCAAGATTATCTGCAAGGTCATTGATACAGGAATTGGAATCAAGAAAGATCAGACGAGGGAGCTGTTTCAGAATTTTCAGCAGATCGACAGTGATATGAACCGGCAGAATGAAGGTGTTGGTCTTGGACTTGCGGTATCAAAGCGTCTGGCAAAAATGATGGGAGGAGACATCACCATTGAAAGTGAGATTGGAATCGGTTCGATCTTTACGGCAGAGCTGTTCCAGGAAATCAGGGATGAATGGGAAGAAGAATCCAAGGGAAAGGAAGTACATGGAAAAGAGTCCCTAAAAATTCCGTCCTTTGAAGCGCCGGAAGCACATGTGCTGGTAGTGGATGATAATAAAGTCAATCTAAAAGTAGCACAGAAGTTCTTAGAAGCCTATGCGCTCCATGTCACCTTGGCAGAGAGCGGACGGGAAAGTATCAATCTGGTTCGTCAAAAACGTTTTCATGCGATTTTTATGGACTATATGATGCCGGAGATGGACGGCGTGGAGGCGACACGCCTGATTCGGAAAGAAGCGGGAGAAAATGGTCAGGAGGTGCCGATTATTGCATTGACAGCAAATGTTTCAGATGAAGCGAGAGAGATGTTTGCCAACAATGGAGTTTTTCTCTTTCTTGTAAAGCCAATTGACCGGAAGGAAATGGACAGTGTTTTAAATGAAGTCATTCCGGAAGAAATGAAGCGGGAGAAAAATTCTTCAAGAACTTCTACATTTTTAAATGTAAAGAGTCTGAGCTCAGATGAGATCTATTCCGAAACGCCAAAAAAGGAAGCACATCCTGGGAAAAAGTCGTCGGAAGCTCCTGAGGACAAAAAAGAATTCCAGATTATGAAACGAGTCAAAAAGCTTCGTGAAATTGATGAAGCTGTTGTAGAAGAGCGGTTCGGAGAGCATGCAGAGGATTATGTAGAACTTTTGGGAATCTATGCTGAAGAAGGGTATGAAAAAATCAAACTGATGCAGACAGCAGCAGAACAGATGGATGCCAAAAATTATGGGATTTTAGTTCATGGACTAAAGAGCGCATCTGCCAATATTGGAGCAATGAGCCTGTCAAACCGAGCCAAAAGCCACGAAATGGCAGCTAAGAGCGGAAATCTGGAAGGAATCCGAGAGGATGTCGCTAGGCTTTTAGATGAGTATGCGAATTTGCTGAATCTGCTCAAGCGGATCATGAAGCTGAATGTTTCTGTGCAAGAGACTGACAGAAAGAGAGAGCTTTCCAAAGCTCAGTTAAAAGAACTGCTCCAGTCGGCCCTGATGAAAATAGAAGATTTCCATACCAAGGATGCACTTGAGGATATCCGGAGCATCATGAATACCTATCTTTTGGATGCTGCCACGGATCAGCTTTTGAAAAATGCTGAAAAAAAGATAAAAATATATGATGATGAAGCAGCAGAAGATATGATACGGGAGTACCTGAAAAAACTGTAACACCTGGATGGTAGGATAACAAATTTCGAACGGATTAAAAATAGGAAACGAATTTGTTCGTTTCCTATTGCGCCAGACGCGAGGCACTGATGGTGCCTTTCCTATCGCGCTTTGTGTGCATTGATGTGCTAGAGCAAACGCATATATTTCGTGCGTTTACTCTATAAAACGATGGTTTATATAGGAGGAACAAAAATGGAAAAAATGAAAATCCTTGCAGTGGATGATAATGCAACGAACCTTGCAACGATTGAACAGGAATTAAAGGTCAAATACGATGTCATTTCTGTTATATCTGGAAGGAGAGCATTAAAGGTATTATATAAAGAAAAGGTAGACCTGATTCTTTTAGATGTCCAGATGCCGGTGATGGATGGAATCGAGACACTGCGTCAGATTCGCGGGTTGGAGGCCGGGCAGACTGTACCGGTCATTTTCCTGACAGCAATGAAAGATAAAAACACTGTCATTGAAGGGTCACGTCTGGGAATTATGGATTATATTACCAAACCATTCGATGCAAGAGATCTTCATGAACGAATTGAAAGCGTGTTCAAACGTCTGGGAAAGCTCCCGATGTCAGATTTAGAGCTTCACAAACGGATTTTGGATGTTCTAAAGGATGTTCAAGAGGCACATTATTCTGTAGCCATCAAAAAGATGGATGAGGTGCTGGGATATCAGATCGATACCGAGATTTGTGAGCGGATTCGTCATGCAAGGATGCGGATGGTGGAAAATGATGCTGAACGGACGGAAGTTATGATTCACCGGGTTTTAAAAGTGCTTGCGACGAAGCTGGGCTCGTATAGTAAAGAAGAAAAACTACCGATCAGTCAGGGAGATTTAAACGCCCGCCTGTTATATATTCTGGATCATATCGAGCATTTTCGGATCAAAGAGGGACTCAAAAGCATAGAAGACTTAAATGCTTATGCTATACCGGAATATGTGGATGAAAAGCTAAAGGAAATCCGGTTTCAGTTAAAGGATTACAATGACGAAGAGGCAGAGGGACAGATGCGTCAGCTGTTAAGTGACATTCAAAGTGGGAAATATGAGTATAGAGGCAGTATGTAAACAATTAGCAGGAATAAGAAAAAGAAGAGGGTAAAAAATGTTAGAAAAAAGAATCAGACGAAGCCATCGATGGTACGCGTTTTTTTGTATTTGTTTTCTTTTTACACTGTCATGGACGGCGTTTTTTCAGGTAAATGCAGCGGAGGAAGAGGTAAAAGAATCGGAAGAAATAGAAGAGCAGGAGGAAATATCAAAAAAGGAACCGGATCGTGTTGTGATTCTGTCCAAAAAATCAAAAGGGAAAAAGTTCACATTCACATGGTCAGCCGTAGAGGAAGCAGAAGGATATCATATCTACCGCAGGCGCAAGGACGAAAAAAAGTGGATGCTGCTTGGCACAACCAAAAAAACAAAATATTCTGATACTACCATGAAAAATGGAAGACGCTATTTTTATAAGGTGGCTGCGTTCAATGAAGCAGGAGAAGGGGAAAAAAGCAAATTTGTCTCAGTAGTCCGGGTGAAAAAGATTCAATGCGGCGGCAATAAGCTTACGCTTGAGCTGGGAGAAAAAAAGCAGTTGACAATCAAGCTGGTTCCCCAAAACCCGACGAATAAAAAGTTGTTTTTTTCCAGTTCAGACAAAAACATCGTAACTGTCTCCCAAAAAGGAAAGCTTCGGGCAAAAAATCCAGGAACCGCTGTCATTTTGATCCACTCCGTCACAGGAGCAGAGAAAAAGCTCAAGGTGACCGTAAAGAAAAAGGCAAGGATCGTTGCTATTGATGCGGGGCATCAGCTTCATGGCGATTCATCCTTAGAGCCGATGGCTCCGGGGTCTTCCCAAATGAAAGCGAAAGTCGCTTCCGGAACCTGTGGAACGGCTACCGGGGTTCCAGAATATCAGCTCAATTTGACCGTATCGCTAAAACTGGAAACCGAATTAAAAAAACGTGGATATGAGGTCGTGATGATCCGAAGAACAAATGAGGTGAATATCAGCAATTCCGAGCGGGCAAAGATAGCGAACAGCTCCGGCGCGGAGATTTTTGTCCGGGTTCATGCTAACGGAGGAGCGCCCTCTGCCAGAGGAATTCTTACGATGTCCCCTACCTCATCCAATCCTTATATCGGTTCCAAATTTGCAGAATGCAATGCCTTGTCTACGGCTCTGGTAAATCATATGTGCGCCAGAACAGGAGCGATAAATAAAGGAGTAATATATACCGACAGCATGAGCGGAATCAATTGGTGTACGATACCGGTCAGCATCGTAGAAATGGGATTTATGACAAATGAGGCAGAGGATCGTCTGATGCAGACGGATTCTTACCAAAATCAGCTGGTTATGGGAATGGCAGATGGAATAGATGAATATTTCCTATCCCACTAAAGAGAATAAAAGTAAGACAGCATGATTTGATGCCATTATGTTAGGAAGCGTTTCCAGATAGAAAAGTGAGGTCTGGAAACGCTTTTTTGATTGTGACATTTTTTTGT
>CADBUD010000359.1 GCA_902797785.1 uncultured Lachnospiraceae bacterium | reverse complement strand
AGCTTTACCAGCTGCTCCAGCTCTTCCTGCGAATCCTCCGCCATGGTCTGGGCAAATGCTTTGATGCAGAAATTATAACATCCTTCAAATTCCTCCATCGCATCCTTCCATTCCGTTTCATCCTCTCCCTTGCAAAAGCTCTCTCCTTTTTTTCCGCCATAGGAAATCGGATTATTGCTGCCGGAATATTCGATGGGAACACGATACTCTTCTCCATCCTGACGAAAATACGTCACCTTCACAAAAAATTCCTGTCCCTTTTTCAGCTCGACCATCCCACCTTCTTCCTCTGTTTCAAGCGAAATGGTATGATAGCCCATGCGGTCTGCATAGCCCTCCTTAGAAATCAAAAGCGTTCCATCCTCCGGCGAGGCCATTTCTGTCTCCGCCTCCTGCGCGTAAATCTCGATCCGATAGTCCATTCCCGCATTCAACGTATAAAAAGATACCTCTGTCAGCTGCTCATTTTCTCTTGCCTGGTAATGATTGGCAATAGCGTATTCTTTTCCCTGACTAATGCGAAAGGAGCCTCCATATGCCATCCCATCATACTGATAGATGTCTTTTTTTTCTGTCACCGGTTCTACAAGGAAGGAGACCGTCCGGTCAAAGGTCATCTCCTCATAGGAAATCCAAAAATATCCCTCCATTCCCCAGGAGGTTCCCCAGTCATTCTTGGCCAGCCATGCTCCATCCTGCTTTGGTCTGAAGCCTTCTTTAAAATTCTCTTTTGGAAAATCATCATCCCATCCGCAAATCAGGACTGCATGCGAAGCAGCCGGAATATTTCCCGATTCAGCCGGTGCATAATAATAGCACATGCTTCCCATTGAAGCGACTCCCTGGTAATAGGTCGAGGAATTATAATACCCTGTCATCAAAGCGCCCCGTTCCATCAAAGCACGTTTGATTCCAATACGGTCAGAACGATCCAATACCTCTGCCTGGGTCAGGTGGTAGCTGCTCTCATACCTTTCTTCCTCCAGGTAGTCTCCCATCCGGCTAAGATCATCCGGGTAAAAAGGAAAGCGGTTCTCTTCTGCTGTTACACAATACCTTGAAAGCATGGAAACTGCCATCAGCCAGTTTCCCCCCTCTTTATAGGGATCTGCAAGATTCAGACCATCTCCATAGAGCGGATCGGACTCCTCTGTGACCAGGCTCCTGTCCGCGAACCAGATCAGATGTGCCTCCGAAAAATCCTGCTCCTGGTCGAAATACTTGTTCGTTATCCCGTAAGATTCGATACTTCCCAAAGCCGCAAATGCCCAGCATGCTGAAGAGCTGCCCTGTCGTTTTACAGAAGTCACCCTATTTTCTGTCCGAAGATCATAGGATGAAGGCAGTGCCTGTTCGGAAAAGACACGCATTCCTTTTTTTTCCGGTCGTTCTGCCTCAATTTCATTTCCGTTCCGATCGATCCATACGCCGGACTGATAGCCTTCCTCTTTTGAATATGACAATTCAGCGAACTCCCTGTCCTCTGCCGCCAGGGAAGGACGTGAAAAAAGCCCCAACAGAAAAAAACAAAAAAAGAATGTCCCTAATAAGCATCTACCTTGTTTCATCTTTCCTTCCTCCCTGACTGCTCCTGGATTTTCATGCTCTGTATTACTATTGAACGCTATCACACGGAACCAGATTTTTTAAGGAAAGATCCAAAATCGGTGCCGAATGAGTCAGTGCGCCACTGGACACAAAATCTACTCCAATTTCCGCGATTTCCTTTAATCTGCCCTGCGTCACATTGCCGGAGCACTCTGTTTGCGCGGCACCATGAATCATCTCTACCGCTTTTCTCATCGTTTCGTTATCCATATTGTCCAGCATAATAATATCCGCACCGGCATCCAGTGCCTCCTGTACCTGCGAAAGGCTTTCCACCTCGACCTCGACCTTGCGGACGAACGGTGCATATTCCCGGCACATCTCCACTGCTTTTTTGATTCCGCCCGCGGCTCCGATATGGTTGTCCTTGATCAAAATCCCATCGGAAAGATTATAGCGGTGATTGGTTCCTCCACCAACCGTAACGGCATATTTTTCAAACGGACGCATATTCGGCGTCGTTTTTCTGGTATCCAAAAGCTTTGTCCGATATCCGGTAAGCTCCTTGACATAGTGGCGGGTAAAGGTCGCGATTCCTGACATTCTCTGCAGATAATTTAATGCGGTCCTCTCTCCAGATAACAAAGCACGGATATCCCCGCTCAGCACGCCTAGGAGCTCCCCTTTTTTGATCTCGTCTCCATCTTTTTTGGATGTCTCCATCGAAAAAGTATCATCCAGCAATTCAAATACTCTTTGAAAAATCTCCATTCCGCAGAGCACTCCATCCTCTTTACAGATCAATTCCGCCCTGCCCTTTTT
The DNA here is from genome assembly GCA_902797785.1 of uncultured Lachnospiraceae bacterium. Classification (GTDB taxonomy): domain Bacteria; phylum Bacillota; class Clostridia; order Lachnospirales; family Lachnospiraceae; genus RUG14305. The sequence goes on along the minus strand of CADBUD010000359.1, from coordinate 1,980 downwards.
ATATTCTCTCATGACCGCATTTGTCGTAACATCCTCACTGGTAATATCTTCCTTTAAGGCGTCCAGCAAATATCGATCCATATTAAGCTTCATCGTTACACCACTGATCATAAAATGCTTCATCCTTTCGTTTTATTTCCTGCATTATCAGCCTGCGATTCTCTTTTTTCCACGCTTCTTTATCAAATGAGGATTCGTCCCAGTCCAAAGAAATAACATCCCCACTCAGATCTTGATTCTCGGCATTTTGGCTGCCCTCACTTTGACGATTGGCATTTTGTCCGGCTATGATTCCAGCTGCGCGTTTGGCAAACACCAGACTCTCCAATAGTGAATTGCTCGCCAGACGGTTTGCTCCGTGGACTCCATTGCAGGCGGTTTCTCCCACTGCGAACAACTGCTTCATCGAAGTCTGTCCGTAAACATCGGTCATAATCCCGCCCATCAGATAATGCTGTGCCGGTTTGACCGGTATCGGGGTGGTCTCTATATCGATTCCTTCCTCTAAGCAACGCTCCAAAATATTGGGAAAATGTGTCCGGATTTCTTCGATATCGATTTTTTCCAAAGAAAGATAAACGTGATCACTGTGAAAACGATCCATTTCTTTTTTAATGGCCTCTGTCACCACATCTCTTGGAAGCAGCTCGTCCACAAACCTCTCTTTTTGGGGATTCAGTAAAATCGCTCCCTCTCCCCGAACCGATTCTGAAATCAAAAAGCTCCGCCCAGGTGCTTTCGAGTAAAGCGTTGTCGGATGAATCTGAATATACTCCAAATGTTCTAATTGGATTCCATGTCGAAGGGCAATCGCAAAGCTGTCTCCTGTAATATGACGGAAATTCGTGGAATACCGGAACAATCCTCCCATTCCTCCCGTCGCAAGAATCGTAGCAGACGCATACACTTTGGAGCATTTTCCCTCATGCTCCATCAAGATTCCATAACAGCAGTTGTCCTTTTCCAAAAGATCGATCATCGTCGCATATTCCAGAATCGTAATGTTTTCTCTTTGTTTGGCCGCCTCGATCAGTCTGCTGGTAATTTCTTTTCCTGTCACATCCTGATGATGCAAAATCCGGTAGGTAGAATGCCCCCCTTCTCTTGTAAAAGAAAATGAGCCATCCTCCTTCCGGTCAAAATCGACATGATACCCCAGAAGCTCTGAAATAATCTCCGGCGATTCCTCTATCATGACTTTTACCGATTCTTTTCTGTTTTCATACCGCCCGGCCCGAAGTGTGTCCTCAAAAAATAGATCAAAATCTTCTGCGTCCTTTAACATACAGATTCCTCCCTGGGCAAGGTAGGAATCACTTTTTTCAATTTGATCCTTTGTAATCATCAGCACTCTTTGATCTGTCGGAATACAGAGTGCCGCAAACAGTCCGGCTGCACCGGTCCCTACCACCAATGCATCATAAACTGTAGTATCCATATCATATCCTCCAAGACATAGGATTTGCCTGTCAAAAATTTAGAAAAAGATGGAATTTATAAATACTGCATCTCATTTTCCTACAGCCTTTCATAAAATCCATCTCTTCCCTTATCTACTTTATTATTTTCCGATTAATTCAACTTTGACTTTGCTGTTTCTACTAAAGCAGCGAAGCCTTCTGCATCACTAACAGCAAGATCAGCTAACATCTTACGATTCATCTCCACTCCTGCCTGCTTCAATCCATACATGAATTTGCTGTAGGAAAGACCATTCATCCTTGCTGCTGCATTGATACGCGCGATCCACAGTCTGCGGAACTGTCTCTTTCTTTCTTTTCGTCCGACATATGCACTGGCGAGTGCTCTCATTACTGACTGCTTTGCAACACGATACTGTTTGGATCTTGCTCCTCTATACCCTTTTGCGAGTTTTAATACTCTTTTATGTTTCTTTTTGGCATTCATTCCGCCTTTTACTCTGGCCATTTTTATTTCCTCCTAATGCTGTTTTCTTACTTTCCTTTGACTGACGCATTT
>CADBUD010000358.1 GCA_902797785.1 uncultured Lachnospiraceae bacterium | reverse complement strand
TCTCGGTGCATTTGATAAAAATATAGATTGACATTACGGCGTTTCTGTGATAACATGAAAAATGCGTCATTAGGGAACGTATGCCTTTTTGTACCCAAAAATAGGAAAAACAGGATTATTTTATGGAATAGAAAGGCTCTGATAGAAAAAAGAAAATGAGAGGTGAAACGTCAATGGAAAAAAACAGAATACGTCCGGTCAAAGCAGATAAAAGTCAGCGTATGAGTTATGCCCGTCAGAAAGAGGTCATTGAAATGCCGAATCTGATCGAAGTCCAGCGCAGCTCCTACAACTGGTTTTTGAATGAAGGTCTCAAGGAAGTGTTTGCGGATATCTCACCGATAGCGGATTATAACGGACATCTGAGTCTTGAATTTGTTGATTTTACATTGTGCAAAAAAGATATCAAATATGATATCGAGGCCTGCAAAGAGCGGGATGCCACATATGCAGCACCGATGAAAGTAAAGGTCCGTCTGACGAACACAGAAACAGGTGTGATGAAAGAGCATGACATCTTTATGGGAGATCTTCCATTGATGACAGAAACAGGTACCTTTGTGATCAATGGAGCAGAGCGTGTCATTGTTAGTCAGCTTGTCCGCTCACCGGGAATTTATTATGGGATCACTCATGACAAAATCGGAAAAAGACAATTCTCAGCGACGGTCATCCCAAATCGTGGGGCATGGCTGGAGTATGAAACAGATTCCAATGACGTTTTCTTTGTGCGTGTAGACAGGACACGGAAGGTTCCAATCACCGTTTTGATCCGGGCTCTGGGAGTCGGGACAAATGCGGAAATCATCGAGCTGTTCGGTGACGAGCCAAAGATTCTGGCCAGTATGGAAAAGGATGTCGCCACCAACTATCAGGAAGGTCTCTTAGAGCTCTATAAAAAGATTCGCCCGGGAGAGCCATTGACGGTCGAGAGCGCAGAAAGCCTGATTTCAGGAATGTTCTTTGATGCGCGCAGATATGATCTGGCCAAGGTGGGACGTTACAAATTCAACAAAAAGCTTTCCATGAGAAACCGAATCGCAGGACATGTTCTGGCAGAAGACGTGATCGATTCTGAAACGGGAGAAATCGTCGCTTCCGCCGGCACAAAGGTGACGCGTGAGCTTGCAGACCAGATTCAAAATACAGCGACGCCATATGTCATGATTCAGACAGATGAGAGGAATGAAAAGGTTCTTTCAAACCTCATGGTAGATCTTACCGCATTTGTAGACTGTGTTCCAAAAGAACTTGGCATTACGGAGCAGGTATATTACCCGGTTCTCAAAAAACTGATGGAAGAAAATCCGGATCTTGAGAATCTAAAAATCGCAATCAGAAAAAACGTAACAGAACTCATTCCAAAGCATATTACAAAAGAAGATATCATGGCTTCGATCAATTATAATATGCATCTGGAATGGGGGATTGGAAATAAAGACGATATCGACCATCTGGGAAATCGCCGGATCCGTGCTGTGGGAGAGCTGCTCCAAAATCAGTATAGGATCGGACTTTCCCGTATGGAGCGTGTGGTACGAGAGAGAATGACGACGCAGGATCAGGAGACGATCTCGGCACAGAGCCTGATCAATATCAAGCCGGTCACAGCAGCGGTAAAAGAGTTCTTTGGTTCATCCCAGTTGTCCCAGTTCATGGATCAGAACAATCCTTTGGGAGAACTGACCCATAAGCGGCGTCTATCCGCTTTGGGACCGGGAGGTCTTTCCAGAGACCGTGCCGGATTTGAGGTTCGTGACGTACATTATTCCCATTACGGCAGAATGTGTCCGATTGAGACCCCTGAGGGACCGAACATCGGACTGATCAACTCTCTTGCGACCTACGCAAAGATCAATGAGTATGGATTTGTAGAAGCCCCATACCGCAAGATCGACAAGAGCGATCCGCAGCATCCGCGTGTTACGGATGAAGTAGTCTATATGACAGCGGACGAAGAAGACAATTACCATGTTGCACAGGCGAATGAGCGTCTGGATGAAAATGGATATTTTGTCCGGAAGCTGGTATCCGGACGATATAGAGAGGAAACGCAGGAGTATGACAGAACCATGTTCGACTATATGGACGTTTCCCCGAAAATGGTATTCTCGGTTGCGACGGCATTGATTCCGTTCCTGGAGAACGACGATGCGAACCGTGCGCTGATGGGATCGAACATGCAGCGTCAGGCCGTACCACTTTTAGTGACAGAGGCACCGGTCGTAGGTACAGGAATGGAAATCAAAGCAGCAGTAGACTCCGGCGTCTGCGTCCTTGCCAAAGAGGATGGAGAGGTGGAGCGCGCGACGGCCAAGGAAATCACGCTTCGCTATGATGACGGCAAGAGAGAGACCTACAAGCTGATTAAATTTGCCCGAAGCAATCAGAGCAACTGTTACAATCAAAAGCCGATCGTATCCAAGGGAGAGAGAGTAAAGAAGGGACAGGTCATCGCGGATGGCCCATCGACCTCCAATGGAGAGATCGCCCTGGGAAAGAACCCGTTGATCGGTTTCATGACCTGGGAAGGATATAACTATGAGGACGCCGTTCTGTTGAGCGAACGTCTGGTACAGGAAGATGTATATACCTCAGTTCACATCGAGGAATATGAAGCAGAGGCACGTGATACCAAATTAGGACCGGAGGAGATTACAAGAGATGTTCCGGGCGTCGGAGATGATGCATTAAAAGATCTGGATTCCAGAGGAATCATCCGTATTGGCGCAGAGGTTCGTGCCGGAGATATCTTAGTTGGAAAGGTTACGCCAAAGGGAGAAACGGAGCTGACCGCAGAGGAGCGCCTGCTTCGGGCTATCTTTGGTGAGAAGGCGCGTGAGGTGCGTGACACATCCTTGAAGGTGCCGCATGGAGAGTATGGAATCGTAGTAGATGCCAAGGTATTTACCCGTGATGGTGGAGATGAGCTTCCGCCTGGCGTGAACGAGTCCGTTCGTATATATATTGCTCAGAAACGTAAGATTTCCGTAGGAGACAAGATGGCAGGCCGTCATGGAAATAAGGGTGTGGTTTCCCGTGTCCTTCCGGTAGAGGATATGCCGTTCCTGCCAAACGGACGTCCTTTGGATATCGTATTGAATCCTTTGGGTGTGCCGTCCCGTATGAATATCGGTCAGGTCCTTGAGATTCATCTTAGCCTGGCAGCAAAGGCATTAGGATTTAATGTATCCACGCCGGTCTTTGACGGTGCCAAGGAAAATGACATTATGGACACCCTGGATCTGGCGAACGATTATGTCAATTTGGAATGGGAAGAGTTCAAGTCCCGTCACGGGGAAGAGCTCCTTCCGGAAGTGTTGGATTATCTTTATGAGAACAGGGAACACCGTAAATTGTGGAAGGGCGTGCCAATCAGCAGAGATGGAAAGGTGCGCTTAAGAGATGGACGTACCGGAGAGTACTTTGACAGTCCGGTCACCATCGGTCACATGCATTATCTGAAGCTCCATCATCTGGTAGACGACAAGATTCATGCGCGTTCTACAGGACCGTACTCCTTGGTTACACAGCAGCCGCTCGGTGGAAAGGCACAGTTCGGTGGACAGCGTTTTGGAGAGATGGAGGTATGGGCGTTAGAGGCCTATGGTGCGTCCTATACGCTGCAGGAAATCCTAACGATGAAGTCTGATGATGTCGTAGGCCGTGTCAAGACCTATGAGGCGATTATCAAAGGGGAGAATATCCCTGAGCCGGGGGTTCCGGAGTCATTCAAGGTATTATTAAAAGAGCTCCAGTCCTTAGGTCTGGATGTTGCTGTTCTTAAAGAAGACGGAACAGAAGTAGAAATTTCAGAATCCATTGACTATGGAAATACCGACCTGAATACGGTAGAGGCGATGGAGGGAGATGACTTTGCCTTCCAGGACAAAGAGAACTTCAGCGAAAACGGATATATTGAACAGGAAATTGATGAAGAGAACGAGGAAATCGTAAATATAGAGGAAATGGACTATGAGGACGAATTTGATGACATTACATCAGAGGATGCCGCTGGTCTGTTAAATTTTGATACTGTTGACGTTGGATCAGATTATGAATAATATCCATCAGAAAGGAGTGTACAGGAATGCCTGAAGTAGAAAGCAATGAAATTTATCAGCCATTGACATTTGATGCGATTCGTATCGGTCTGGCTTCTCCGGATAAGATCCGTGACTGGTCAAAGGGAGAGGTCAAAAAGCCGGAGACCATCAATTACCGTACATTGAAGCCGGAAAAGGATGGCCTGTTCTGTGAAAAGATTTTTGGACCAAGCAAGGACTGGGAGTGTCATTGTGGAAAATATAAGAAGATTCGCTACAAGGGTGTTATTTGTGACCGCTGTGGCGTAGAGGTCACAAAAGCAAATGTCCGCCGTGAGCGTATGGGACATATTGAATTGGCCACCCCTGTTTCCCATATCTGGTATTTTAAAGGGATTCCGAGCCGGATGGGTCTGTTATTGGATATTTCCCCAAGAATTCTTGAAAAGGTATTATATTTTGCAAATTATATTGTTCTGGATCCTGGAGAGTCTACCGATCTGCACTATAAAGATATCCTGACAGAAAACGAATATCAGGAAAAACGTGAGGCCTATGGTGATGAGTTTCGTGTTGGAATGGGTGCGGAAGCAGTAAAAGAGCTGTTGGAGAACATCGATCTTGACAAGGATGCTGAGGAACTAAAAGAGGCGCTTGAAAATGCCAGCGGACAGAAACGAATCAAGATTATTAAGCATTTAGAGGTTGTAGAGGCATTCCGTGAGTCCGGAAATCGCCCGGAGTGGATGATCATGACCGTTATTCCGGTCATTCCGCCAGATCTTCGTCCAATGGTACAGTTAGACGGGGGACGTTTCGCAACGTCCGACTTAAACGATCTTTATCGTCGCATCATCAACCGGAATAACCGTCTGAGAAGGCTGTTAGAGCTTGGGGCACCGGATATCATCGTTCGTAACGAAAAGAGAATGCTCCAGGAAGCAGTAGACGCCCTGATTGATAATGGACGCCGTGGAAGAGCCGTGACAGGACCTGGAAACCGTGCGTTAAAATCCCTGTCAGATATGTTAAAGGGAAAGAACGGACGATTCCGTCAGAATCTGCTTGGAAAGCGTGTCGATTATTCCGGACGTTCCGTTATTGTCGTTGGACCGGAGTTAAAAATTTATCAGTGCGGTCTTCCAAAGGAAATGGCAATCGAGTTGTTCAAGCCATTTGTTATGAAAGAATTAGTAGAGAACGGAACGGCTCATAATATAAAAAGTGCCAAAAAGATGGTAGAACGTCTCCAGCCGGAGGTATGGGATGTGCTCGAGGAAGTGATTAAAGAGCATCCGGTCATGCTGAACCGTGCCCCGACACTCCATCGTCTTGGAATTCAGGCATTCGAGCCGGTTTTAGTAGAAGGTAAGGCTATCAAGCTGCATCCGTTGGTATGTACGGCATACAATGCGGACTTTGACGGCGACCAGATGGCAGTGCATCTGCCGCTTTCTGTTGAGGCACAGTCAGAATGCCGCTTCCTCCTTCTTTCTCCAAACAACTTGTTAAAGCCGTCGGATGGTGGTCCGGTAGCGGTTCCGTCACAGGATATGGTGCTTGGAATCTACTATCTGACGATGGAAAAATGGGTAGATCATTCGGATGAGCCGGAGCTGGCAGCTTCAGTCGTAGCAGAATATGCAGATGTCGAGGAGGCCAAAGCGGCATATTTTGCCTATCAGGAGAGAAAGGCAAAGTCCTTTCAGGAGACACAAAGCCTGCCGGAGGAAACGCCATTAGAAAAAGATACTTTGATTCGTGTCAATGTAGAACCGGAGGCAGAACGGATCGTAGTCTGCACCTTCGAGGATATTTTTGGACCACGGTTCGACAGCATCAGTATGGCTCTCCTTGCTTACGAAAATAAATCCATTACGCTTCATCAGAAGATTAAAGTGAAAATGACAGGCGTATGGGAAGGAGAGACCGTTTCCCAGTTAGTTGATACCACCCTTGGAAGGATGATCTTTAATGAAATTATTCCGCAGGATCTTGGATTTGTAGACCGGAGCAAGCGGGAGAATCTACTGCTTCCGGAGATTGATTTCCATGTGGGAAAGAAAAAATTAAAACAGATCCTGGAAAAATGTATCAATGTACATGGTGCGACCAGAACAGCGGAAACTCTCGACAATGTAAAAGCATTAGGATATAAATATTCCACGCGTGCCGCGATGACGGTATCGATTTCCGATATGACGGTGCCGCCGAAAAAGCCGCAGATGATTCAGGAAACGCAGGATACGGTAGATAAGATTACCAAGAACTTCAAACGTGGATATATTACAGAAGAAGAGCGTTACAAAGAGGTCATCGAGACCTGGAAAAAGACGGACGATAAGCTGACCAAAGAGCTTCTCGACGGTCTGGACAAATATAATAACATCTTTATGATGGCGGATTCCGGAGCCCGTGGTTCGGATAAACAGATTAAACAGCTGGCCGGAATGCGTGGATTGATGGCAGATACGACAGGACGTACGATCGAGCTCCCAATTAAGTCCAATTTCCGTGAGGGCTTAGACGTATTGGAGTATTTCATGTCCGCTCATGGAGCAAGAAAAGGTCTGTCTGATACGGCACTTCGAACCGCTGACTCCGGATATCTGACCCGGCGTCTGGTCGATGTTTCTCAGGAGTTGATCATTCGTGAGGTAGACTGCTGCGAAGGCAGGGATGAAATTGTTGGAATGGATGTCAGTGCATTTACCGACAAAAATGAGACGATTGAGAGCCTGAAAGATCGTATCACGGGTCGGTATTCCGTTTATACGATCTACGATTCCAAGGGAGAGGTCATTGTAAAAGCCAATCATATGATCACACCGCTGCGTGCAGAAAAAATCGAAAAAGATGGTGTGGACGAAAATGGAGATCCGCTCAAAACAGTTCGGATTCGTACGGTTTTAAGCTGTCGTTCGCATACAGGAATCTGTTCAAAATGCTATGGCGCAAATATGGCAACCGGAGAGCCGGTACAGGTCGGAGAGGCAGTTGGAATTATTGCCGCACAGTCAATCGGAGAGCCGGGAACACAGCTTACGATGCGTACTTTCCATACCGGTGGTGTGGCAGGAAACGATATCACCCAGGGTCTTCCTCGTGTGGAGGAGCTTTTTGAAGCCAGAAAGCCAAAAGGACTTGCCATCATCACGGAGTTCGAAGGCCGTGCGACAATCAAGGACACCAAGAAAAAGCGTGAGATTACCATAGATAATCCAAAGACCGGAGAGTCCAAGACCTATTTGATTCCATATGGTTCCCGAATCAAAATTCTTGATGGACAGTACATGGAAGCAGGAGATGAAATCACAGAAGGAAGTGTCAACCCACATGATATCTTAAAGATCAAAGGTGTTCGGGCAGTCCAGGATTATATGCTCAAAGAAGTGGTTCGTGTTTACCGACTCCAGGGTGTGGAAATCAATGACAAGCATATCGAGGTCATTGTCCGCCAGATGCTTAAGAAAATCCGGATCAACAGCAACGGTGACAGTGAATTCCTTCCAGGTGTTTTAGTTGATATTCTCGAATATGAGGATATGAACGAAAAACTGATTGCAGAGGGAAAAGAGCCGGCAGAAGGAGAGAGAGTCATGCTCGGAATCACCAAAGCGGCTCTTGCTACTGAGTCCTTTATGTCAGCGGCTTCTTTCCAGGAAACAACAAAGGTACTGACCGAGGCAGCAATCAAAGGAAAAATCGACAATCTTTCCGGATTAAAAGAAAATGTCATTATCGGAAAACTGATTCCTGCCGGAACAGGTATGAAACGTTACCGCAACGTCAAGCTGGATGTCAGCGAAATGGAGGAAGAAATCAGTTTTGACGAGGAAATTGACACAATAGAGGACGCTGAAGAAGCAAATTCAGACGAGCTTCTGGAAGAAATGGATCGTGCAGAAAACGAGGGGACAGAAGAAGAGTCTGATGAATTGGAAGCATTAGAAGAGGAAGGCGAATCTGTTGATGCAGAAGAGGCAGATGATTTAGAACCGGTGGAAGAGGAATTCGAAGACGTAGAAACGGCTGAATCTGAAGAAGCT
>CADBUD010000357.1 GCA_902797785.1 uncultured Lachnospiraceae bacterium | reverse complement strand
CTCATCCTTTAACGCCGATACGGTATCTTTTACTAACCGCTCCTTGTTTCCGGCCTTTACTTCCACCTCTCGAAGCTTCTGCCCGGCGTCAAGCATGGCATTTACAAATTCATTTGCGCATGAAACCATATATTCCATATTCTACTCCTCCTTCTTTCATCCCATGATTTGTCCTGATGTTTTCCGTGCAGTGAAAATGACACATTTTCATTATATCGCTTCAGCAAAACATTTCAGGATACTCTGCACCATTTCCAGTTCTTCGTCAATATCCTTACAACTTTCCTGAATCTCATTCGAGATAAGACTGTCTATATATTTTTCGCCAGCTTCCTTAATTTCTGATTTTTTTGCCATATTTACCCTGTCTTCATCATAGTCCGGAAGATATTCGATAAGCTCACTCAAAATATACTCTTTCAGACGACCTCTTGCGGAGAATAATTCATTAGACAATGATGATCTCTTAATATCACGTTCACGTTGTCTTGCCTTCTCTCTTTCATTTATTTCCATCAGACGGCGCGCCTGGTCCCTGCGCATTCTTTCCAAGTCACGCTCATTTCTCTCCTGAATCCTCTTGTATTTCTCCTCCATTTTTTTATACTCACGCCCATCCGGGTTCACATTATCATAAATCCAATCACCTAACCATCCCATTATCATATCCTCCTATCTACATTTTTTCAAAAATATTACTATTCACAGCCGTTGTTCGCAGCAACAAAATGCTTCCTTCCGTCGCATTTGGCGCACTATCACCCCAACTCTTCAAGTTCCTTTTCTATCCTTTTAACATCCTTTCTGAAAATCACGAACTGATCAAACACATCTTTCCAGGCTGATTTTTTGGAAGAATATTTTTCTCTTACCATTTTTTCTCTTTTTTCTCTGTTCTTTTGCAGTTCCTTTGCTCTTTTCTCCAAACCTTTTTCTATTTCCTCAATGTCCTTTTTAAGAGCTTCTTCCCTGTATTTCTTATTTTGGTACCGCTCAATCTGATTCTGCAGTTCCCTGCGAAATTCTTCCATTCCACTTTTGGAAATCAAAACCTCTCCTGCCTTTTCTTCCCCATCCGCCTTCTTTTTCATTCCATTCCTATATCTTTTGGCAGAAACACAGCAGACCTCCACTTCTTTAGAAAAAATCTCTCCGATCATTGACCTGATTTTTTCCACCGCATCAGAATAATCCTCTGTCTGGTCACGTTCGTCTACCCAGCTGCATACGAAAATGATATTAGAAGAATCTTTTTTCATTCCATTTTTTATTTTTTTAAGCCATTCTACCTCTTCCCGCCTCAACTCTCCTAAATTTACATTATGTACGAACAAAATAACATCTGCCTCTGTCAGCGTCTCATAAGCCTTTTTGTCATCCGCTTCCTTTACATCAATGCCCGGCGTATCCACAAGCCATACATTTTCCTGAAACAATTCCCTATCGTCAAGAAGTGTCGTCCTGGCTGCACCCGTAGGAAACCTTTCATCGTCAAGACGGTCGATCAAAGCATTGAACAAGCTGCTTTTCCCTGAACTTACAAGTCCGGTATTTACAATATTGATCTCCTGTGTTTCATTTTTCTTTACATTTGACAGAAAGCTCAACAAAACAGTTTTGCCGCAGCAATCCTCAATTACTTTTCTTGCCTCCTCATGCTCCAAAAGTTCAAAAATAGTCTGATTATTCATAAGCATCTCCTTCCAACCATAAATTCACGGACCAAAGACTACATGATCTCCGCCTTAATCCTTGTCAATTGGCTTTTCATGTCCTGTATCAGTGTGATTTCTTTTTCTATCTCCTGTCTCTTGCCTTCCTGTTCATTCTGCATGGCGACATAACAGTTCGCAATTCCCTGCACATATTTTTCAATACTGTCACTAAATACATTCGTCACTGTCCTTGTAATCTTCATGCAGATATCCTGGCTGTACATCCTGGCTTCCTGCCTGGCACGAAGCTCATTATTCAACCGCTCTTTTTCCTGGCGGTTTTCCTCATCAGCCTGTTTTGCCAGCATTTCTGCTCTTTTTGCGTCATCTTTCTTTTCATCAAACGCCTTATTAAAAAGATATTCTGCACCCATCAGTAAGATATTCAAAACCATTTTATCTGTAGGTTTTCCCGGCAAAGGATTTTCCCGCATAATATTGCTCTTAATTGGCATATCCGACATGCCATTGGTCTTAATCGAAATAATATCCGACATACTATCACTTATTTTCTCCAAAAAGTCAGACCTATTGTCTTTCATCTTTTCGCTGTCATCCTGTTTTCCCCGGTATAACGTATCTGCATATTCTTTCGCTTTCCTAAGGTCCAGACCAGAAAAGTCCCCCGCAATCTTCCCGGGATTCATCCCTGATAAAATATCTCCTATATTCATTGATACATCGATATCAGGAAATGTTTTTTTCATAAAAAGCATCATTTTCTCCATCTGTACCTGACAAAGCTCCCTGATCTCACAAAAAAGCTCTTCTTTCATTTGATCAACGTTTTTTCCTACCATTACAGCATTTGTTATCATGCTTTCTTTTGATGAGATCAAAAGGCGAAGCTGCAGCTTAAAATCCTCTTCCATATCATCTCTCTTTTTGTAAAGAAGTGTCATTTTTTTCTCAAACTCTTCACCTTCTGTATCTGCAAGCTCTGTCAACAGGTTTTTTTCATAGTCATCAAGAATATTCATCAGATTTGTAATTGGATTTGCAAAAATCTTCATCGCATTTCCCTTTTGCGACAATGCATAAATTTTATTTTCGAGTGCATCAAGATTACTGTATTTTAATAATGCTTCCGACTTTCCCTCCAGAAAGACATCACATGCTCTTTTTGCATTAACTGCAATAATATCATAGCTGTCCGCTATACTGTTGCTGCCGGAAATCTCCCTAAGATTCCTGATTACCTTCTTCTTTATCTCCTCAATTTCCGGATCATCATTCAAAGCTTTTGCACCTGTCTTGTCATTTACCACGATAAGAAATGGCACTCCGCTCTGTATCCACTCATACATTTTCCTGTAATTCGCTACGCTCTCGAACATCCCTGTACTTATGACAAACATCAAGATATGGCATTGGCTGACATGCGAATCCGTAATATCCTCATGCCTGATAGGCGCATCAACTCCCGGGCTGTCGATCAGGCAAAAATCACCATACGGATATTCTTTGATTTCAGAGGTCTCAGGACTCGCTGCCACTTTTGCAACATACTTGCGACATAAGGCATTGATCAGCGTACTCTTTCCGGCACTGTAAATCCCTGCCACCATGATTTTCGGTTTTTCAACCTCCAGCAGGGCAAAAACACCTTCTGAGAGCTCTTCCTCCAAATCTTCTCTTCTTTGTATTTCACCGGCATTCGCTGCCGCAATCAGACGATCCGCTATTTCTTTAATCTGTACCGCATAATTTTCAATCACACTCATAATAATTCTCTCCTTTACAAATCCCGGTTAATATTATTTTTTGTTTACAGCCACTGTTCCTGGTGTACACCGAAGAAAATCACCTTTTGATTCTCGCAACATAAGCAGCCGTATTACCATTCTGTAAAACTACTGCATGCCACATCATCATTCCTTCTCCTTATTCCCTTCAACGTACATTTTCCATGGTCATTCCATCTGCTGAATGCCCCGGACTCATAGTGTTCACAGTCCTCGCAGCACTTGTATT
>CADBUD010000356.1 GCA_902797785.1 uncultured Lachnospiraceae bacterium | reverse complement strand
TGTCCCGCGAACACGAAGTGTGAGTGGTTGACAGCACTGGCATCCGACAGAATAAGTCAGATATAAACTGACGTTTATAGAGGAGAAAAAAATGAATTTTCAATGGTATCCGGGGCATATGACCAAGGCAAAGCGTCAGATGCAGGAGGATATGAAGCTGATTGATCTGGTTATTGAAATCATTGATGCGAGGATTCCAATGAGCAGCAGAAATCCGGACTTTGATTCCCTTGCTAAAAATAAGTCACGATTAATTTTATTAAATAAGGCAGATCTGGCGGATGAAGCATGCAGCGAACAATGGATTTCTTATTTCAAGCAAAAAGGCTTTTATATCGTAAAGGCAAATGCAAAATCCGGAAACGGATTAAAGAAAATTAATTCTGTCGTGGCAAAGGCGTGCAAAGAAAAAATTGAACGTGACAGAAAACGTGGAATCTTAAACCGGCCGGTCCGGGCGATGGTCGTGGGAATCCCGAACGTCGGGAAATCGACCTTTATTAATTCCTATGCGGGGAAGGCCTGCACCAAGACCGGAAACCGCCCGGGAGTGACCAAGGGAAAGCAGTGGATCCGATTGAATAAAAACCTGGAATTACTAGATACACCGGGGATCTTATGGCCAAAATTTGAGCATCAGACGATTGGACAGCATCTTGCCTTCATCGGATCGATGAATGACGAGTTGCTTTCAAAAGAGGAGCTGGCCTATGAACTGATCGATCTGTTGAATTCCTTGTATCCCGGACTTTTAGCAGAGCATTATGGAATCGAACCTTCTTCAACAGCACCGCCGGAGCAGTTAAAGGAGATCGCACTGAGGCGAAACTGCTTTTTGAAAGGGCAGGAAATTCATTATGAAAAAGCTGCAAACCTTTTATTCGATGATTTTCGGAATGGCAGACTCGGAAAGGTCACAATTGAACGTCCCCAGATTATGACAGAAATTCCGGACTAGGGATTTATGCTCGTTAACGAAAACCGTTGCCATTTTTCGCTAACGGTATAAACGATGCGCTGGGACAGGAGGAAGACTCTTGGAGGCAGAGGACGATGGAAGATGAGAAGAAAAAGAAAGAGGAGCATGGATTTCTTTATGAGCTGTTCAGTATGCTCTTTTATTTGATTTTAATTCTATTTGTATTTTTTCTGTTGATTCACTATGTAGGACAGAGAACCCAGGTAGATGGTTCTTCGATGAATCCCACACTATCCAATGGAGATAATCTGATCATAGAAAAAATTTCGTATCGTTTTCATGCTCCGAAGCGATTTGATATTATCGTATTTCCTTATCTTCATCAGAAAAAAACATATTATGTCAAACGGATCATTGGGCTTCCGGGAGAAACTGTTTTCATTGATGAAGAAGGAACGATTTATATCAACGGAGAAATCTTAGAGGAACATTATGGCTTAGAGAACATCGAAAATCCGGGACGTGCTTCAGATGAGATTTTATTAGGAAAGGATGAATATTTCGTGTTGGGGGACAATCGGAATAACAGCAGTGACAGCAGGGATTCTTTGATCGGCAATATCAAAAGAAAAGATATCGTCGGAAAGGTCTTTTGCAGAATATGGCCATTTTCTAAGATGAAACGGATTACATAAGGAGTAGTTCAAAAAAATTGCAACAGTTCCTAAATGAGAGGAAGGGAAAAAATGTCAGAAAAAAAGATAGAAGAAAATAACGCAAAAGAAGAGCAGGCACAAGACAGAGCTATGCAGGAGCAGTCAACACAGGAAGAAAAAAAGAAGACAGAAGAGCCGACGAATATCGTAAAAGAAATCCTAAGCTTTGTTGGATATCTGGCTGTCGTAGTCGTACTGACCTTTTTGATCATTACATATATCGGACAGAGAACCCAGGTCTCCGGAAACTCCATGAACCCGATGCTTTCTAATGGAGATAGTCTGATCGTGGATAAGATTTCTTATCGATTCCATGACCCGGAGCGATTCGATATTATTATTTTTCCGTACGAATATCAGGAAAAGACCTACTTTATCAAGCGGATCATCGGACTGCCGGGAGAGACCGTCCAAATTGAAGCAGATGGGACGATTTTGATAGATGGAGAGCCATTGGATGAATCCTATGGTCTTGAGACAATTGAAGAGGATAATCGTGGCATGGCAGAGGAACCAATTCATCTGGGTGACGATGAATATTTTGTCATGGGGGATAATCGGAACAATAGTGAGGACAGCCGGTTCTACGATGTAGGAAATATTAAACGGGAAAGAATTGTTGGAAGAGCGTGGGTTCGAATCTGGCCGTTCTCTTCCTTTGGAATACTAAAAAAATAAGATCTGACGCAGTAGACGCGTCATGTTGAGGAAAGAATGCTTTCAGGAATTAACCTGGAGGCTTTTTTCTTTTTGTGATATAATGAGTAAAAATGCTCGCTTGCGAGGGCATTTTTACGAATGGCGACCATGAGCGTAAGCTCATGATATAATGAGTAAAAATGCTTGCTTGCGAGGGCATTTTTACGAAAACCGTTGCTGGTTTTCACTAATGGTATAAACATGATGCGCACGGATTTTGTAAGGGAAATGTCGCTTTCAGCGACCAAAATCCGGCGCGACCCATGAACAGAACGGCAGGCCATTTCGTTCATGAG
>CADBUD010000355.1 GCA_902797785.1 uncultured Lachnospiraceae bacterium | reverse complement strand
TACGACCAAAGGGAGTATTTGCACTCTGTGTGCCTTCGGTATGTGCATTTTGTTGCTATGAACAGCAGAGCTGTGAATAGTAACAACGAATCAATTCGTTTCCTGTAACATGGAATTGAAAAATAGATAAGAATCTGATATACTGGAAAAAATAAGAAATCAAGGAAACATAGATAGGAACAGGAGGGTATCTTCATGAATGAGGAAAAGAAATCAAAAGTAGATGGAATCGGAGAAGTACGGATTGCGGATCATGTTGTAGCCGTTATTGCAGGGCTCGCAGCCACGGAAGTAGACGGTGTCAGTTCGATGGCAGGAAATATTACCAATGAGCTGGTTGGAAAACTGGGGATGAAAAACCTTTCCAAAGGAGTAAAAATTGCAGTAAAAGAAAACATTGTCAGTGTAGAGCTGGCGCTGAATCTTGTCTATGGAAAGAGCATACCGACAGTTTCTGAAAAGGTTCAGGAACGTGTAAAATCCGCGATTGAA
The DNA here is from genome assembly GCA_902797785.1 of uncultured Lachnospiraceae bacterium. Taxonomy (GTDB): domain Bacteria; phylum Bacillota; class Clostridia; order Lachnospirales; family Lachnospiraceae; genus RUG14305. Next base: position 9,322 of record CADBUD010000355.1, on the reverse strand, counting down.
AATATGACAGGATTGACAGTGGATGCCGTCAATATCCGGATTGCCGGTGTGACGATGAAATAGTTATAGTAAACTCAAGGTATTTTCATGCGTTTTTCGCATACCAAAGGCGTACAGAGCATGAAAATCCGGGGCAAATAAAAGGTAGTGGAAATGCAGGATTGTCAGGAGGAAAAAATGAATCGCAGAGAACTCAGGGAACATATTTTTAAAATGTTATTTCGCGCAGATTTCTATGAGGGTGAAGAGCAGGAAGCGCAGTTAGAGCTTTATCTTCAGGGAGAAGAGGAGGAATCCGGACAGGAAATCAAAGAAAGTGATAAGGAATATATGCTGGAAAAAACCAAGGCGATCATAGCAGCCTTGAAACCAATCGATGAGGTGATCAATCAGGCTTCCGAAAACTGGAAGACGGCAAGAATGGGAAAGGTGGACCTTACGATTTTGCGTCTGGCAGTATATGAGATCCATTACGATAAAGACATTCCTGAGAAGGTAGCGATCAATGAGGCAGTGGAGCTTTCCAAAAAGTATGGAATGGAGGATACCTTTGCTTTTGTCAATGGCGTCTTGGCAAAGGTATGTAAACAGAACAAATGAGAGAACGCGAATATAGTGTGTCGTGGCTGAATAACTACATTGGAATGATGTTTCAGCAGGATTTTCTTCTGAGCCATATCAAGGTGACAGGAGAGGTATCTAACTGTAAGTATCATACCTCGGGGCATATCTATTTTACCTTAAAGGATGAAAAAAGCCAGATTTCCGCCGTGATGTTTGCCGGAAATCGAAAGGGGCTTGCTTTTCGGATGCAGGAAGGACAAAATGTCTGTGTGGAGGGTTCCATCAAGGTCTACGAAAGAGATGGAAAATATCAGCTCTATGCTTCCAGAATTGAATTAGCTGGTATCGGGAATCTGTACGAGCAGTTCGAAAAAAAGAAGCGTGAGCTTGAGGAAATGGGCATGTTCTCACCAGAGTATAAACAGCCGATTCCTAAATACGCGAAACGGATTGGAATCGTGACTGCACCGACTGGAGCGGCAATCCGCGACATTATGAATATTTCCTATCGGAGAAATCCATACATTCAGCTGATTCTGTGTCCTTCTCTGGTACAGGGGGATCAGGCGGCTTTAAATATTGCCCGCGCAATAGAATGTCTGGATAACGAACAGGTCGATGTCATCATTGTGGGACGCGGCGGAGGTTCGATGGAGGATTTATGGGCATTTAATGAAGAAATCGTTGCAAGAGCGATTTTTTCCTGTATGACCCCGGTGATTTCAGCAGTAGGGCATGAAACGGATTTTACGATTGCAGATTTTGTGGCGGATCTGCGTGCGCCGACACCATCGGCAGCTGCAGAGCTGGCAGTAGCAGATTTTCGTCAGACCCTGGAGCTGATGATGGGATATCAAAAGCGCCTGCGGGAGCTGATGCAGGAGAAAATAGAGTATCAACGGACAAAAACAGAGTCATACCGCATGAGACTTCAGTTTTTGAGTCCGGTGGAGAAGATCCGTCGGCAAAGAGAAAATCTGCTTCGGATGGAGGAGAGACTTCAATCCGATTTTGAAGGGATTCTATTAAAAAAACGACAGAAATATCAGATCTATATCGAAAAAATGAAAGGACTTTCACCGCTTTTAAAGCTGAATCAGGGATATGCCTTTGTGGAGGATCAGCAAAAAAAAGCGGTGTATTCCGTTATGCAGGTGAAACCAGAGGATGTCGTGACGATTTATGTCTCAGATGGAAAAATTCAGGCAGAGGTTAAAAATACAGTGGATTTAGGAATGAAAGGTGTTGGTCATGGAGAAAAAAGGACAGGAGAATAAAGATTTTTCTTTAGAAGAGGGATTTCAAACGCTGGATGAGCTGATGGGACAATTGGAAGGAAAAGAGCTTGCGTTAGAAGAGGCGTTTACGGTCTATGCCCGGGGAATGGAAGTATTAAAACAATGTAACGATGCCATTGACCGGGTGGAAAAAAAGATGCTCGTGCTCAATGAACAGGGGGAATATCATGATTTTTAAAGAAGAATGGGAAAGGCGAAGAGCTGAAGCAGAGGAAATATTTGGACAATATCTTCCTAAAGAAACGGGAACACAAAAAAGAATTTTAGAAGCCGTCAATTATGCGGCGTTAGCAGGAGGAAAACGTCTCCGTCCGGTCTTTATGATGGCAGCCTATGAGATGTTCCATGAAAAAGATGACCGGATTGCTCCGTTTATGGCAGCCATTGAGATGATTCATACCTATTCGTTAGTACATGATGATCTTCCGGCGATGGATGATGATGATTATCGAAGAGGAAGAAAGACAACACATCTTGTGTTCGGAGAGGCATTTGGAGTTCTCGCGGGAGATGCCCTTTTGAATCTGGCCTATGAGACCACAGCAGAAGCATTCCAATCGGCAAGGACTTTGGAGGATTACAAAAAAACAGGAGAAGCGCTTCGGATTCTTTCTAAAAAGGCCGGTGTTTACGGAATGGTCGGCGGACAGTCGGTAGATGTGGAATGTGAAGGGAAAACACCGGATTTTCCTACGCTTCAATTTATTTATCATCTCAAAACAGGCGCGTTGATTGAGGCGGCTTTGATGGTCGGCGCCATCATGGGAGGAGCTGACAAAGAAGAAATCGACAGGATGGAGCAGATTGCTTCAAGAGTTGGATTGGCATTTCAGATTCAGGACGATATTCTGGATGTGGTCAGTACGACACAGGAGTTGGGAAAACCTGTGGGAAGTGATGAAAAAAATGAGAAAATGACCTATGTTTCTTATGCCGGTCTGGAAGAGGCAAAGCAAAAACAGGAAGAACTGAGCAGGGAAGCACAGAGCATGTTGGAACAGATGAAAATGGGAGAGGAAAAGAAAGGGAGCAGATTGGAGGCAAAAGAATTTTTAAAGCAGCTGATTCTGCAATTGATTCATAGAACCCATTAAGGTGAGGGAAAATCAGTGTATTTGGAAAAAATTGAAAAAGAGAATGATATAAAAAAGCTGGAAAAAGAAGAATGGGAGCCTTTAGCAGAGGAAATCCGGGATTTTCTGATTGAAAAAATAAGCGTCAATGGGGGACATTTAGCGTCCAACCTTGGTGTGGTGGAGCTGACCATGGCAATACATCTCGCATTCGACCTTCCACAGGATAAAATCATTTGGGATGTCGGACATCAGTCTTATACGCATAAGATTCTGACAGGCAGAAAAGAAGGATTTGATACCCTTCGGAAATTTAAAGGAATGAGCGGCTTCCCAAAACGAAAAGAAAGTGTTTGCGATGTATTTGATACCGGGCATAGTTCGACCTCGATTTCAGCAGGACTTGGATTTGTCGAAGCGAGAAAGCTGACCAAAGAGAATTATCGGGTGGTTTCTGTGATCGGGGACGGTGCCTTGACCGGAGGAATCGCATATGAGGCATTGAATAATGCGGCACAGGCAAAGAGCAATTTTATTATTGTCTTAAATGATAATACGATGTCGATTTCAAGAAATGTTGGAGGAATGTCAGAATATCTCAACAGCCTCAGGACAGCAGATGCCTATTATGGTCTGAAAACAGGAGTAGAAAACTCTTTGAAAAAGGTTCCGGTGATTGGAGAACGGGCAATCCAGCATCTCAAAAAGACGAAGAGCGGAATCAAGCAGCTGTTTCTTCCGGGAATGTTGTTCGAGGATATGGGAATTACTTATCTGGGTCCTGTTGACGGACACAATATATCAAAACTGATTCGTGTCTTTCAGGAGGCAAAACGTCTGAATCACGCGGTTCTGATTCATGTCATGACAACAAAGGGGAAGGGATATTATCCGGCAGAACGCTATCCTTCCCGTTTTCATGGGGCAGAGCCATTTGTGATCGAAACGGGAAAGCCGAAAAAAGAAAAAAAAGGAAGAACCTATACAGAAGCATTTTCCAACGCCGTCTGTAAGCTGGCAGATGCAGAGGAAAGCATTGTGGCCATCACGGCAGCGATGCCGGACGGAACGGGATTGAAGCGTTTTCAAAAGCTGTTTCCAAATCGTTTTTTTGATGTGGGCATTGCAGAGGAGCATGCTGTCATATTTGCGGCGGGATTGGCAGCAGGTGGATTAAAGCTAGTTTTTGCGGTATATTCTTCTTTCTTACAAAGAGCCTACGATCAGATCATTCATGATGTCTGTCTGCAGAATCTCCCAGTCGTCTTTGCAATAGACCGGGCAGGACTTGTTGGAAGTGATGGGGAGACACATCAGGGAATCTTTGACCTGTCCTTCTTATCCGGGATTCCAGGGATGACGATCATGGCACCTAAAAATTATCAGGAGTTTGAGGTTTTGCTTCAATTCGCATTCGAGCTGAACCGGCCAGTGGCAATTCGCTATCCAAGGGGAAACGCCTATGAGAAGCTGAATGAATTCCCGGTAAATCCAGAGCTTGGAAAAGGAGAAATTTTGTACGATGAATCCGAGATTGTCCTGTTCGCTGTGGGAAGTATGGTAGAAACAGCAGTGGAAGTCCGGAAACGTTTAAAAGAAGTAGGATACCAGTGCAGCCTTGTCAACGCTCGATTTGTCAAGCCGTTTGATGAAGCACTTGTAAGAACGATGGGAAAAGAACACGCTCTGTTTGTTACTCTGGAAGAAGGAATTTTAAACGGAGGCTTTGGGGAACGGATCCGTCGTTATCTTTCTGAGTGCAGTATCGAGACCAGGGTGATCAATGTAGGGATTGATGATGATTTTGTAGAGCATGGAAGTGTAGAAGAACTGAAACGGGAAATCGGATTGGATGCGGAATCCATCTATCACAGGATCGTTGCGGAGTATGTAAGTGTTATTTCTTAACGAACAGTCATGTGATTCCCTTAAAAAGTTACGGAATAGTAACGCTGAATAAAAGAATCTGTCACGAATGGATTATATCCTGCACAATCGGCAAGGATCATTTCGTGATAGTTTTAAGGAATAATCCGGAGGATGACATGGAAGAGCGGAAAAAGAAAAAAAGATTGGATGTTTTACTGGTGGAGAAAAATCTGGCTCCGTCCAGGGAAGCGGCAAAGAAGCAGATCATGCTGGGAAATGTATTTGTCAAAGGGCAGAAGGAGGATAAAGCGGGAAGCACGTTTTTGGAGGATGTAGAAATCACAGTAAAGGATGATTCTTTGAAATATGTCAGCCGTGGAGGTCTAAAGCTGGAAAAAGCGATGGAGAACTTTCCAATTACCTTAAAGCAAAAACTATGTATGGATATTGGGGCATCTACGGGAGGCTTTACCGATTGTATGCTGCAAAATGGCGCGGTAAAGGTCTATTCTGTAGATGTGGGATATGGCCAGCTGGCCTGGAAACTAAGACAAGATGAACGTGTCGTTTGCATGGAGCATACGAATGCGAGATATCTGACCAGAGAGCAGATTCCGGAAGAACCAGAGTTTGCTTCTATCGATGTTTCCTTTATTTCTTTGACCAAAATTCTTCCGGCAGTAAAGGAACTACTGACAGAGGACGGGGAAATTGTCTGTCTGATCAAGCCTCAGTTTGAAGCAGGAAAGGAAAAGGTCGGGAAAAACGGCGTGGTGCGGGACGCCCTGGTTCATCGGGAGGTCATTGATAAAATTATGACATTTGCAAAAGAAATTGGCTTCTGTCTGCTCGGACTGACTTTTTCTCCCGTAAAGGGGCCGAAAGGAAATATTGAATATCTTCTTTATCTGCGAAAGAAAAAGAAGGAGACAGAAGAAGGGGAATTGGAAAACAACAGAAAAAAAAGAATCGCAGAGGTAGTCGAAGAGGCGCATAAGACATTGGATCGGCAGAAAGAGGAAGGATGATGGATCACTTTTATATTATTACAAATCAGGAAAAGGATGAACAGTTGAAAACGACATCTGCCATTCTGGATTTTTTACGTCAGCATGGGAAGACCTGTGGATTTTTTGAAGTGGGAAAAAACAGTCAGGAAGGAAGATATCACTATACAGACCCTTCCATGATTCCCAAAGAGACGGAGGCAGTGCTGGTTCTCGGAGGAGACGGGACACTGATCCAGGCAGCGAGGGATACTGTTGCATTGGGGCTTCCGCTGCTCGGAATCAATTTGGGACACCTTGGATATTTATGTGAATTAGATGGAAAAAATCTTTTCCCGGCTCTAAAAATGTTATTAGAGGACCGATGTTACATAGAGGAACGGATGATGATCGAAGGGTGCATCCTTCAGGAAGGCAGAGAAATCAAAAGAGATATTTCTCTAAATGATATTGTGATTCATCGGATGGGACGGCTTGGAATCAAGGATTTTACCGTATATGTCAATGGGAAATATTTAAAGACCTATCATTCGGATGGCATTATTTTATCAACGCCGACCGGATCGACCGGGTACAGTCTTTCAGCAGGAGGTCCTATTGTGGATCCAGAGGCAGAAATGATTTTGATCACACCGATCAATCCACATTCTCTGAGTCGGAGGAGCATTGTACTGAGTCCAATGGATGAGGTGGTGGTCGTTGTTGGAGAAAATCATACCGGAACAGAGCTTGGCATCGGGGTTTCTTTTGATGGGGAGGATTCCTTTTCGGTCAGTTCGATGAATCGGATCGAGATTAAAAGATCGGAAAAACGGACAAAGATTCTACGGACGAGCAAGATCAGTTTTTTGGAGACACTTTGTAAACGGATGGAGGAATAAGGATAGGAGAGAAGAATATGAAAAGATGCATATGGAAAGGTTTAGCTTTGTGGATTGCTTTTGTTTTTACTATGCAGGCTCCTTTGGGAGAAACTTCAATGGTATTTGCTGAAAATAAGGAAGATACTGCTGAAACCGGGAAGACAGAGCTGCTTGAGGCCGATGAATCATGGAAGCTTATGGGAGGCTTGATGCCGCAGGAGGTATTTGAAGCAGCAGCGGAAAACATTCGTGAAGATGAGATTGTTGATATTTCAGATTTGCTGGATAGCCAGATGTCAAATTCCGGTTCTTCAAAAAGAGGGCTGTTAAAAGCCAAGAGTACATCAAATTCATGGGAAAAATATACCAACTATTATTTTTACAACCAGATGAGTGATGCGGAGCGGATGGTATATGATGCTTTGACCAGGGAATGTACAGATTTTATTTCAGGAACTGAAAATGCAGTGGAAAATGATAAAATGAAATATATTTCAATTTCTCAGGATGGGGATAACATCCTTGGAAAATTTGGAGTAGATTTAACAGGGAGCAGTCAAGAGGAAATCGAAACGATTGCAGGTAAAATCATGGGTCAGATCGCACCTGTTTTTACCATATTTTATTATACCAATCCACAGTTTTATTTCCTAAGGAACGGATATTCTTACAGCTATGGATATAGCCATGACAATAACAATCACTATGAATTGTCTTATTTACAGTTTGCACCGGTCATTTATCAAAATTTTGCCGATGGTCAGAGTCGTATGAAAAGTACGAATAATTTTTTTTCCACCGTGGAAGCATGGGGAGAAGGAATTGACGCAGTCAGTGACAGTGATTCCTTATCAGAAAAACAGAAAAAAACAGAAGAAGCTGTCAGGGCAATTCATGATAAAATTGTCAATGAAGTAACATATAATTCTGCTTCGATACAAAATAATCACGTAAATGAAGAAACAGAATACACCCAGTCAGCATACAGTACATTTACCTTAAAATCTGCAGTGTGCGCGGGTTATGCGCAGGCATTTGCCCTGCTGTGCAATGAAAAAAATGTGGATGCGATTTCTGTCACGAGCAATGGACATGAGTGGAATAAAGTCCGTGTTGGGGATTCCTGGTATAATGTTGACTGTACCTGGGATGATCCGGTTATTGAAAGTGGAAACGTTTCGATGCTGCAATGGGAGTTTTTCGAGCGGGACGATGTACAGATCTGTTCAGATGATAAATCGGGAGAATCCCATGTGCCGATCGAGGTCTGGGAAGGACGTCTCCCGGATTGTACGCTGGATTCAGAAGAATATGGAGAAACAGTGAAATATCCGTCTGTGGAGAATCCTAATGCGTATTATTCTGCGCGTCAGCGCTCCATCCCGGACAGAAGCACCGCGGCTAGGCTGGATACACCAATCATTTCGGTAGAATCCAAAGAAGAGACAGGCAAAGTCAATGTGACGATGTCAACAGCTACCGATGGTGCTATCATATACTATACCACTGACGGCACAGATCCATCGGTAGGATATACAAAGAGCAACAGATACCATGCTCCTTTTGACGTCTTAGAAGGAACCACGATCAAAGCCATTGCAGTAAAGGATACCTGCTGGGACAGTGACATCATTACCCGACAGGCCGTCGTAAAGAGCGAGGCCAACATCATCGGACATTCCCTCAGCCTGAAGGGAAACATTGGAGTAAATTATTATGTGGCATTGAACGATGCAGCAAAAAATGATGAAGCTTCTTATATAGAGTTTACCCTGCCGGATCAGTCCGTGGAAAGGGTGAATACTTCCGAAGTGTTAAAGATGGATCCTGTCACGATCAATGGAACGGAATGTTATATTTATACCTGTGAGCTTTCTTCTTCTCAAATGACAGGAACGATTCATGCGGTCAAATGTTTTGACGGTACCTGCACAGAAATTGATGCGTATTCCGTGAAAGAATATGCGGATGTGATTCTGACCAATGCCGAAAATAATTCAGAATATGAAAAAGTGCAGCCACTGGTAAAAGCCATGCTGAACTATGGAGCTTATGCGCAGGAGTATTTTCAGTATGATGATTCTGCCCTGGCCAATGCGGATTTTCGAGAGGAAGAAAAAAAGGTGGACCTGGATGTCTCATTAGAGGATGAGAAGGCGTTCTTCGATGGGGAAACAGAAGGATTATCTTATATAGGCTCCAGCCTGATCTTACAATCAGAAACCAGCATCCGTCATTATTTTTCGATTTCCCAGGAACATAGCATTACAGATTATACGTTCCGTCTGGGAGAAGAGGTTCTGACGCCGATAGAAAAAAAAGGGTATTATTATGTAGAGATTCCGGACATTGCCTCTGGTGATCTGGATACGAAATATACGCTTACCGTGGGAAATTTCCATCTTACTTATAGCGGGTTGAGTTATGTCCATTCTGTATTAAAGAGCGAAACGGTTACGGATTCTTTGGTTCGTCTGGTAAAGGCACTTTACTGGTACAATCAGGCAGCAAACAGCTACTTTGAAAACTGAATAGTAACAACTGAATAGCAAGAGAGGGAAGTTACTATTCACAGCTCTGCTGTTCATAGCAACAAAATGCACATACCGAAGGCACACAGAGTGCAAATACTCCCTTTGGTCGTATTT
>CADBUD010000354.1 GCA_902797785.1 uncultured Lachnospiraceae bacterium | reverse complement strand
TGAGGAAGAATGCAATTTCCTATGTAAGTGGTTTACGGAAAAGAATTATTATTTGTTCCAGGAGTTGGAAGCATTACAGGAATATTTAGATGCTCTTCCGGATAATTATTTTAAGCCCAGGATAGAAGTTGTGGTAAAATCCAGTAATAAAAATGGTTTGTCTACAGAGCAGTTCACATTGTTGAAAAAATATATGGATAAAAGATAAGATGAAAAAACAATCCAGTCCTTGCAGATGTAAGAATGATTTGCAGGGACTGGAACTTGTTTTCCATCTAAAATTTTATGGTGGTCTTATCAAATGATTGTATGATGGTGTTATCCAATTACTTTTCCAAATACGACAAAGTTCTCTGTTCTGATAGGTATGGGGGCATATTTGGGATTAAGGGAAATCAGATAGTTTCCATCAGGAGTGCTTCTGAATTTTTTTATATAGGATTCTCCGTCCAGACCGAATATTCCGACTTCTCCGTTTTCTACGGTTTCCTGTTGTTTGACATATACGGTTTCCCCGTTCATAAACTGTGGTTCCATGCTGTCTCCATGGATCCTTATCATAAAGTCCGTCTCATTAGGAGCATTTTCTGGAAGGGTAACCATTTCAAAGTTGTCACTTGAATCTAAAAACTCACCGGGTCCGGCAGAAGCCGGCATATAAAACAGCCTGACCTTCTTTGGAGAATAATCGATGATTTTTGCTGTATGCTTTGTGTATTTCCCGGAAGCTACCAAAAGCTCGATATACTCATCTGCTTTTGCTTTGCCTTCCTCGTTTAACAGGGTATAGGGATGCTCCGGGGTATCGCCATAGTATCGGTCATAGATATCCGTGATTCCGAGAATCTTGGATAAAGCCATGAGGGTGGTGCAGCTTGGCTCTGCCAGTCCTTTTTCCCAGGTGGATATAGATTTGTGGGACTTGCTGATGCCGAGCTTTTCAAGTTCAATGGCTAGCTCAGGCTGGGATAAATGCTTTTTTTTCCGGGCTTCCGCAAGTATATTTCCTATTGTATTCATGATACACCTCACTGTTCTTTTGGTCTGAGTAACATCTTATTGTTCACGGTAACGTTTCTTAAGCAGTATTATACCACATAGATAGAATAAAATCAAGAAAAATCCGATATTATAAGAATTGAAACAAATAAATATATATTGACATCTGATATAATAAGATATATAATCGATGTTAGAGTTCCGAATATATGTTCGGCGATACGGTGCATATTTATGGGCTCGTGATTTAGGGGACTGTCTGATGAAGCGGGACAGGATTTGCTGATTGACAGATAGCATAGCTTCAATGCGCCGGAACTTATCTGTCTTTACCCATGGGCGGTTGACTTTCCCTTTTCCGTTCAGGTGATGATAACAGGTGTCTGCTCAGTACCCTCCGAAAAAATAATAAATCAAGAGAGGAATGCAGAGCATTTTGAGCGTGAGGAGCTGAGTGGCTGCGATAATTTTTATTACTTGGGAGGTAATGCCGGTGCAAAGAAAGAACAGAAAATGCTGCGTGTGTTGTCCCTCGTGCGGCAAAATTGTTTTTAAAGGGACTTTTACGGAATCTGAACATATCTGTCCAAAGTGCCGTGCGGAAATCGGTGTGTGGATGAAGGACGGAGTGGTGATTGTTTACGACAGACAGGATGAAAGCAGGGAGGAAACAACAGCTTATAGGCTTAATTCTTATTTAGAATCACTTTCCGGTACGGTTGACTGATACGAATATGGGAATGATGTGGCGCTTCGCTCCATGGAATGGATGGAAGTTGAAAAATAAATATATTGAGATATCAGATGAATCATGTGAATTGGACGAAACTTTATGATGTTTGGGATTACATATCAAGAGGCAGGTGATTTAGTGTCTTAAAGCACAGGTGGGAATCTTCAGGACAGGCACTGATATCAAGAGTTTGTGATGAGTTGGACTTGACATGCTGGGAAAAAGGCGTGACCTGTATGGAAACAGGCACTGCTCTGGCGGGAATCATTAAGGACCGGACAAAACGGAAGCAGTTTTTACCCCAAGGGTGAAGTGTTTCTATTAATATGCGTAGTTTAAGCATATTTTCTGGAATAGAAATGCTTGAGAGATGACGGGGATAGCGTTTTCAGTTTTGTTCGGTCTTTTTTTGTGTCTGAAAAGTGCTGAAATCATATAGATTATGAAATTGCTTTCGTTTTTGGCTTCCGGAATGGGATCTGAAATACGAAAGCTTTTTAATTTGAAATTTTCTTAGGAAACTATTGTCAAGGATTGCGCCGTATGGTGCATTTGCCGGTAAATGGGGAGTGATCATCCCTAATCCTTTCGTTAAAAATGAAAGGAGCCAAAAATGGTAAGAGATATTATGGAGTTCGATTCTTTAAAAAATGAAGAAATTGGGGCAAGGGCAGCAAAGATTCGTATGGAAAGAGGTTTGAAATCAAAGGAGGCAGCAATCAGGATGGGAATTACGGATGAGCACTATTCCAGGCTTGAGGCAGGGACAAATCGCTGGACCCTTAATACTGTCTATAAGCTTTCGCAGATACTGGAAGTACCGATGGATGTTTTGATGAATGGTGATGACGGATTTGCTTATGCTGCTAAGATGATGATGCTTTTTAAGGATAGACAGAATAGTCAGATTGAAAAGGTCATAGAAGTGGCGGAGATTATTTTGAGATGAGAACTTGAGTGGATGCGACGTCCTGTGTCAGTCTTTCCCTAAAAGATTGACATAGAATGTCAACTTTGTCGAACGGATTTTCGGTAAACTATAGTTATCATGTGGCTCTGCTACAAAAAGCAAAGGAGTATGTTATGAATAGATATTATATAGGAAGAAATACATGTAGTTATACTTCATTCAGACAAGGTGATATATTGCTGGTCGATTTTGGGAGAAATGAATCTGGAAGCAGGATTGGAAGCAGGAGACCGTCCATCGTTGTAAGCAATACAGAGATTTTGAAGAAT
>CADBUD010000353.1 GCA_902797785.1 uncultured Lachnospiraceae bacterium | reverse complement strand
AGTTTTTTGGCCGGACATGGTCCGATAAAGACGACTTTCGCGTCCGGATGCTCCTTCTTTATGCTGCGGGCTGTTGCCACCATCGGAGTCAGTTCTCTGGAAACACTGTCAATCGTCTCAGGAAAATGAACCTTGGCCAGCATCGACCACGAAGGGCAGCAGGAGGTCAAAAGAAAGGGAAGCTCCCCGGTCGTGACCTTTTCCACATAATGCTTGGCCTCCGCCAGGGCACCGATATCTGCGCCGAGCGCTACCTCGATCACATCGGAAAAGCCCAAATCCAGCAAGGCACTCTTTACCTGTCGGGGAGTGACATCATTTCCAAACTGTCCTTCAAATGCAGGGGCTACCTCCGCAATGATATCTGCGCCATTACGAATGGCTCGGGAGAGCTGAAAGATCTGCGACTTGTCCGCAATCGCACCAAAAGGACAGCTGACCATGCACTGACCGCAGGAAACACAGCGGTCTGTATTGATATTGGCCCGTCCATAGTCGTCTGTCTCGATTGCACCGATTCCACAGGCCTCTGCGCATGGCTTCCGCTTCCGGTTGATTGCGTGATACGGACAGATGGCCTTGCATTTTCCGCAATTGATACAAAGCTCCTCGTCAATCACAGTTTTTCCTTTTTTACGGGAAATCGCTTTTTTCGGACAGACCTCCATACAGGGATGCGCAACACAGCTGTGACAGACATCCGTGATATAATGTGTTCCTGCTTCACAGGCATCGCACGCCGATGGAATGACCTGCATCAGTGGCGGCTCATAATATTTTTCATCGATATTGCTCTCCGCCATTCCATTGGTAATGGAGACGGGCTGATCCTCCGGACGCAGGGACAGTCCCATGGCCAGACGGACGCGCTCAGCAGAAATCGCGCGCTCCCTCCAGATACTCTCACAATATTTCGGCTGATCTCCCGGCGTGATCAGATAGGGAATCTCTTCGATGTCATTTAGTACATTATCTGATTCATATCCCACGCGGGCTACTTCCGTAAAGACCCTCCTTCTCAGCTCCGAAATCGGAGTGACAATTCCTCTCATAACAACACCTCCTAAGCTACCGCTTTGTTCCACAGGGACATTATGATTCTACCTTTTCCTCAATTTCTGCAAACAGCCGTTCCCGAAGTCCTTTTACAAAATCAAAGCTTTGATCGATCTGGATCATTTCCTTTACGCTCTTATCCCTTGTAGTGATCTCTACCATGTTTTCTTTTAAGTTCCTTGGGCTGACGACGACACGGATCGGTATACCGATCAGATCGGCATCAGAGAACATGGCTCCCGGACGAACTCCTTCCCGGTCATCATATAGGACTTCCATACCGGCATCCAAAAACTTCTGATACAGTGCGTCGGAAACCTCCTTCGTCTGAGGATCGTCTGAACGCAGACAGCACAGATGAATCTCCCATGGTGCAATGGAAATCGGCCAGATCGGACCATAATCGTCATGCTTTGCCTCACAGATGGAGGCTGCCAGACGGCCGATTCCGATTCCATAGCACCCCATTACCGGGTACTGTGCCGTTCCCTTTTCATCTGTATACTGCATCTTCATGCTCTTTGTATATTTCGTGCCCAGCTGGAAAATATTTCCGACCTCGATGCCTCGGCGGATCGTAATGGATGGTTTTTTGCAGCACGGGCAGATTCCGCCCTCTTTTACCTTGGCAATATCATAGTAGGTGATTTCCGGAAGATCCCGCTCCAGATTGAGACCATCATAGTGATAGCCCTCCTTATTGGCTCCGGCCACCAGACTTTCTATTCCTTTTAGGGAACGATCGCAATAGAAAGCGACCTGATCAGAAATCTGATAAGGTCCGATATATCCTGCGACCAAAGGAGAATCCTCTGTAATCTCTGCCGGATGAAGCTCTGCACCGACAAGGTTTCGAAGCTTGGTCTCATTGACCTCATAATCGCCCCGGACAAAAGCGACCACATACGAATCATCGATATTTTTCTGATAGACTACCGCCTTACAGGAAGTTTTGACATCACTTTTTAGAAAATCACAGACCTCTTCGATGGTCTTACAATCCGGGGTACTGATGCAGGTCAGCTCTTTTTTCCCTTCTCCGCCATCATTCTCTACCAGATTTTCTGCGGCTTCCATATTGGCACGGTAATCACATTCCTTACATATGACAATGGAGTCCTCTCCCGCTTCTGCCAGCAGCATATATTCATGGGAGACACTTCCGCCCATCATTCCCGAATCCGATTGTACTGTTACGACCTCCGGGATTCCAGCCCTTTGGAAAATCCGGTTATATGCCTGATAGCATTTTTCATAATATTTCTCCAGATCCTCCTGTGAGGTGTGAAACGAATAGGCATCCTTCATGGTGAATTCCCGGACCCGGATCATTCCCGCCCGCGGTCTGGCCTCATCCCGGAATTTTCTCTGAATCTGATAGATCATAAACGGGTACTGCTGATAGGACTGTCCGTACTCACGTACCAGCTGAACGGCTGCCTCTTCATGGGTCATCCCCAGAACCAGCTTAGAGCCGCTTCGGTCCTTTAAACGGACCAATTCACTCCCGACGCTTTCGTATCTGCCAGATTCTTCCCACAATTCTGCCGGCATGACCACTGGGAACAAGACCTCCTGTCCATCAATCCGGTTCATTTCCTCCCGGATGATGCGTTCGATTTTGGCCGTAATCCGTTTTAATACGGGAAATTCTGAAAAAATACCATTTCCTACATATTTCATATATCCTCCGCGCAGCATGAGAGCGTGACTCTCGATCACACAGTCTGCCGGACGTTCCTTGAATCGTAATCCTACTAGATGTTTGAGCTTCATGTTTATCCTCCATTTCCTTTTCCGTTACAATTTCTGCCTCATTCTTATGACCTTTGCACAAAGATCCGTGCGGACAAGCTCGCTTGTCCCTCCGGATTTTCGTGCAAAGCACACATGCGATTTCATCGCATGGCACTTTTGACCCCAACATCAATCTTATATCATATTTTAGAAAGAAAATCAACTTAAACGTTTCAAACCAGTTTCGATCTCCATAATTTCTGTCGCTTCATTGTTTCTATCCTTTCTGTCTTTTTTGACTCAGCCTCATCCTGTCTTTCACATGAGTTAGTTGCAACTAATCCAAACCATACACCCTGATTTTGTTGTTTGTCAACAAAAAAATAGTTGCGCAAACGCAACTGTTTTTTTGGAATGAAGGTTTTTAACTTGATCTTGATTTTCAGATGAACCGCTATAAACAAAGAAAAACCGACATGAACCATACTGGAACCGACACTGTTCAACATATTTTTAAAAAAAATTACAACACGTTAAAAAAAAGCCATGTGATTCCTGCCCTTCGATCATCCGCTGTTATTTTAGATCTTTATCTTAGGACTTCCTTGGCAGGCAATTATTTTTTTCCTTTTTTTTGGGGGTGTTCACAATATATTCACATAGTTTTTGCCTTTTTTTCACATTTGTTTGCTATAGTATTTCTTGGATAGTTGAATAACATTCTCTATCTCCCCCTCATATTTTATAACCTCTCTTCTTCGGAAGAGAGGTTATTTTTTTTCTTTTTTATGGTTCCGTTGTTGTTCAACTTGATTTTTTACGTTTTAAAGTTTTATTTACAGTTTGTTCATAGTTTGTTTACAACCGTTTGCTATATTATTTCTTGGATAGTTGAATAAATATTCTCTATCTCCCCCTCATATTTTTACCCCTCTATAGAAATATAGAGGGGTATTTTTTTCCCTTTTTGGGAAATACTATTCTTATGAAAAAAAATATTATGATATGTGGAATCACCGGCTGGAGCTTAGAGATTCTCTTCACTTCTCTCCAGTCCCTACGAAAACGTCAAAAAAAATTATATGCAACGACCTCCCTGTGGATGTTTCCCATCTATGGGTCTGCCGGAATCTTTTATCCTGCCATGAAACAAATAAAAAAATTCCCGCTTCTGCTTCGCGGTCTCTGCTATATGATGGGGATTTTTCTGACCGAATATACGACGGGCCGGCTTTTGTCCGCCTTTGGATGTTGTCCATGGAATTATGAAAAGAGCAGATTTCATTACAAGAAAGTCATCCGCCTGGATTTTGCACCGCTCTGGTTTTTTACCGGGCTGTTTTTAGAATATGTGCTCTCTGCGTTTCAGACGGAAAACAAATCATAAACTTTCTTTCCATTATTTCACCATTATATTTTTATTCCTTTTACAAAAACTAGGATATACGCAGAGATCATTGCGTTAATCAGTATAAAATATAGAATATGGAGGTGCTATTATGATGACAGACCAATCTATGGATCCTGCTTCTCATCCGCTCGCGATGATGAGCATCCCGCGTCAGGAATGGTGCGAGCCTTATGAATGGAGTACCGCACTGGAAGAGGGAACCATCTTTCCAAACCTGAACCTGACGTTTTTTAAAGCGCCGCAGGGAGTTCCTGCTAAACCACCCTGCAGCGATACTTCTGATCCAGGTCAAAAAAGCCGGGAAGAAGCGCTGTCACGTCTGACAGAAATCAGCTTTGCCTTAAATGATCTGACCTTGTATCTTGACACGCATCCTGCTTGTGAGCATGGACTCTTCCTATACCACAACCTGATGGAAGAACGTTTGGCTCTTCTCGCGGATTATGCCAAGAAATATTATCCGCTGACCCAGGCTTCCATGATCACAGGAAACTGCAATCCACAATGTTATGGCTGGGGCGATGGACCTGCCCCTTGGGAAGGAGCGTGTGTATAAATGTTTGCTTATGAAAAGAGACTTCAGTATCCGGTAAAAATAAAAAAGACTGACCCGACGGCAGCCAGACTGATCATCAGCCAGTACGGAGGCCCTGATGGGGAGCTTTCTGCCAGTATGCGCTATCTTGCACAGCGCTATTCGATGCCGGTAAAAAAAGTCGGCGGACTCTTGACAGATATCGGGGTAGAGGAACTGAATCATATGGAAATCATCTGCGCCATGGTCTATCAGCTGACCCGCGATCTTTCCGAGGAGGATGTCAAGGCAGCGGGCTTTGATGCCTATTATATCGACCATACCAAGGCACTCTATCCTCAGGCCGCCGCCGGTGTTCCTTTTACGGCATTGGAACTACAGTCTAAGGGAGATCCGTTCGCTGACCTGTATGAGGATCTGGCAGCAGAACAAAAAGCCCGGACCGTCTATGACAACTTACTTCGTGTCATTGACGATCCGGACGTCCGTGCGCCTTTAAAATTTCTTCGTGCAAGGGAAATTGTCCATTTCCAGCGATTTGGAGAAGCCCTGGAAGTGACAAAGGAACGATTTGAACATTCAAATTTTTATTTTATCAATCCTTCCTTTGACCATGCATCAAAAGAAAGCAGAGTTTAAGCACACATTTTGCCCCTTTCTTTATGAATCATAATCTGACGAATCATAACGGTTTCCCGTTCTTCGTCTTCGGGGCATGTTTTGTGAACGAAGCGCAGGAAAGTTACAGGATGGCAGGCCATTTCGTTCCTAAGTATGACAGAGAAGCTGTAAGGCCGAACGGTTTACGATGGATCATCAACTCCATGGTTGGAAATGTCCTGCATATTGACTGTCCTGCGCCTTAGTCTTGCTTCCTCTGTCGCCTTTAACAGATAGTCTTTGATCTCATTATAATTTTTGATATGCTTCATAACGATCTCCGGCGTCGTCACATCTCCGCAGTACAGGTGCAAGGTTCCAAGCCCCATGAGTTTTTCGCCTATCGTACGGGTCATTTTGATATCCTGAACCCGGTACATATAACAATTGTCCTCTGTCTGGTTGAAAAAGCCCTGCTTTACGGTCACATAATCATCATTAATATGATACGTCGTAAAGGTCCATGGCAGTCCTAAAAAAAGGATTCTTTTTTTCTCTTTGTATTCCATTGTTTTCTCCAATCATCAATCTTTTTTTTCTGTTCTTATCATAACGGATATTTTTCATTTTTGCAATCCTATTTTTCTTAAATTCCCCAAAAGGGGTTACTATTCGTTGCCATTCACAGCTCCGCTGTTCATAGCAGCAAAATTAACTGTGAATAGTAACAAAAAGGGAATTGAATTTTTCTCTCAAATATACTATCATAAGAAAAGGCGCAAACCAAAAACTTTCACCAAAATAAAAGAAAGGACGTGAAAACGATATGAGACATCTAATGAGTCCCTTAGATTTCACTGTGGAAGAATTAGACCGGCTCTTTGATCTGGCAAACGATATCGAGGCCAATCCGGCAAAATATGCCCATGCCTGTGAGGGAAAAAAGCTTGCCACACTTTTTTATGAGCCAAGCACCCGTACCCGTTTAAGCTTTGAGGCCGCCATGCTGAACTTAGGCGGCAGTGTTCTCGGTTTTTCCGACCAGAACTGCAGCTCTGCAGCAAAAGGAGAAAGTGTTTCCGATACGATCCGCGTCATCTCCTGCTACGCTGACATCTGTGCCATGCGTCATCCAAAGGAAGGCGCTCCAATGGTCGCCTCCTTAAAATCCGGTATTCCTGTGATCAATGCCGGTGATGGAGGACACCAGCATCCGACACAGACACTCACCGACCTTCTGACGATTCGTTCCTTAAAACATCGCTTGGATCATTTGACCATTGGTCTCTGCGGCGATTTAAAATTTGGCCGCACGGTTCATTCTCTTATCAATGCCCTGATTCGTTATCCTGAAATCCATTTCATTTTAATTTCTCCTGAAGAGCTTCGCATTCCAAGCTATATCCGTGAAGATGTTCTGAAAAAAAATAATGTTCCTTATACCGAGGTCGAGCGGCTGGAAGACGTCATTTCCGACTTAAATCTTCTCTATATGACACGTGTCCAGAGGGAGCGCTTCTTTAATGAAGAGGATTATGTCAGAATGAAGGATTTCTATATCCTGGACAAGGAAAAAATGGAGCTTGCGCCGGAGGATATGCTGGTGCTGCATCCGCTTCCCCGCGTTAATGAAATCTCTGTTGAAGTTGACAATGACCCGCGTGCTGTCTATTTTAAACAGGCACAATATGGCGTTTATGTGAGGATGGCATTGATTCTGACATTACTGGAGGTGGAAGTATGACGAATAATAAGCTGAACATCGGAAAAATCGATGAAGGATTCGTTCTGGATCATATCAAGGCCGGACGCGCAATGACGATTTATCATGATCTGCAGCTGGACAAGCTGAACTGCTGTGTTGCCATTATTAAAAATGCATCCAGCAATGCGATGGGAAAAAAGGATATCATCAAGGTAGAATGCGATATCGATACCTTAAATACCGATATTCTGGGATTTATTGACCGGAATATCACCGTCAATGTCATCAAAGATGGAGAAATCGTAGAAAAGCGTTCTTTAAGCCTTCCAGAAGAAATCACAGATATCTTAAAATGCATGAATCCACGCTGCATTACTTCCATCGAGCAGGGATTAAAACATGTCTTTTTCCTATCAGATAAAGAAAAGGGAATTTATCGCTGTAAATACTGCGAAGAAAGATATGGGAAACATCATTTCCGCTAAGCTAAAAAGATAAGGCACTGTACGAAAATTATGAAGTAATTAATGTACAGTGTCTAAGGATAATGGCTTACCGTAAAACATGAGCAATGCGATAAGCCGGGTTATGTCGTTGGGTGATCATCTATCTAGGTCCTCCGTTGCCGGAGGACTCAAGCGACATACCGGAGACTGGCGGGCCACGTTCGTCTCTCGTTTGTCTTGCTTCGGATGGGGTTTACATCTGCCCCTGTCGTTACCGGCAGGGCGGTAGTCTCTTACACTGCCCTTCCAACCTTACCGATTCTCTTCTGACCTGTCTGCGAGCGAACCCACAAACAAGCCATAGAACGGCGGTACATTTCTGTTGCACTAGCCTTGGAGTCGCCTCCACCGGACGTTATCCGGCATCCTGCCCTATGAAGCCCGGACTTTCCTCGTGTACCAGCATATGCCAATACCCGCGATCACCTGCATTACTCATGTTTTTTTTGTAAACACATATCTTACATTATACTCAAAATGTTTTCTTTTTTCAAGAAGATTTATACATTAAAACAACTTCCGCCGATGAACTCCCGAATGATAGAATTTTTTGAAATCCCTTCGCTGGGAACCGTCAAAAAATAATCCAGGAATTTTAAAATACGTTTTGCCTCGATATACTCCGGATCTTCTTTTGTAATACTGAACAGCAGTGCTTCAGCATATGGCTTTAGCACGGCCAGCTCATATACCAATCCGGAATTGAACATCACATCTGCTTCTTCCTGATAAGGGAAGATGTATTTTTCCTCCCCTCTCCGCACAGAAGCCCATCGGGCAAAGGTCTCCTTCGCAGAAGTCCCACGGCTTCTGGCATCGCGCACCATTCTGCGGATCAGCCGTCCGTCTGTTGTCGGTACACGGTTATGTTCGTCAATATTTAACTGTGTGAGGGCACTGATATAGACCTTGTAAATGCTCTCCTTTGGAAGGCCTTTGGAAAGTCTTGGATTCAACCCATGGATTCCTTCAAGCACTAGGATGTCATCCTTTTTCAGCTGCATGCTCTGATGTCCATATTCTCTTTTTCCTGTCTTGAAATTATAGGTCGGAAGATCGACACGCTCTCCCCTTAACAGTGCCTCCATATCCTTTTGGAAGAGATCTAAGTCCAGGGCTTCGACACATTCATAATCATATTCCCCATTCTCATCCTTTGGCGTATCTACCCGGTTCAGATAATAATTATCCAAGGAGATCGGATGTGGTATTTTTCCTTTGGCATAGAGCTGGATGGAGAGCCGGTGGGAAAAGGTCGTTTTCCCGGAGGAAGATGGTCCTGCAATCATGACAAATTTTTTCTCCGGATCTGCCGCGATTTTTTCTGCAATGTCTGCAATCTTTTTTTCATGATGTGCTTCGGAGACTAAGATCATATCCTGCATTTCTCCACGGGTAATGCAGTCATTGAGACCTCCCACCGTATCAATGGAAAGCTGACTCTCCCAAAGTTTTTCTTCCATCATGGTCGAGAACAGCTTGGGAAGCAGGGAAAATTCCGGAATCTCCTTCGGCGCACTCTTGGATGGCATCATCAGAACCAGATATTCGTTATATTTTAACAAGCGAAAATATTTCAGATATCC
Source organism: uncultured Lachnospiraceae bacterium (assembly GCA_902797785.1). Lineage (GTDB taxonomy): Bacteria > Bacillota > Clostridia > Lachnospirales > Lachnospiraceae > RUG14305. The sequence continues at coordinate 7,688 of CADBUD010000353.1, read as the reverse complement.
GGTCGAAGGCAGCATGTATCCATATGAATATGCCTTATACCCGCCCATACTGTATAAATTGATTCTGGAACTGCGGCGGTATTTGAACAGCTTTACTTTTTCTTCCTGATGATTCTTGGCAAAAATCTCTTTTGCCTTGGAGAGCTGGTAATTATTTTTAATAATCGGCAGATCCTGTTCGACCAGATCCTGCATATATTCACTGATCTGTTCGACCAGATCCTCTGTGACCTCCTGAATCCCGTAGAGCTTACAGAACAATCCGTCTCCAACGGTAGCCAGCACCTGCAGCTTCTCCATCCGATCTCCGCCAATGATGTCTTCTATGGCCTTATTCAACAGCATGATCAGAGTCCTTTGGTAGGTCTTTTCTCCGGCACTGTCCCGCATCGTGATGAAATGAAGGTTCTTTCCTTTTCGGATATGCTTATGTAGTTCTTTTAAATCATGATCGACGGAAACTAAAAGGATATCATCCTCATAATTTTTCTGATATTCCTTTGCCAGCTCCAGAAGGTATTTTCCCTGTGGAATGACCGTTTCTATTCCATCAATCGTTACCTGTAATACTTCTTCTGCCATCTGTTTTCCTCCTCTATATCCGCCAGTTTATATCTGACCTGTTTTGTTAGATTTTATAGGATCTGAAACGGAGCCCTGTGAGGCTCTGATGCGAGGGCAAGCTCAGGGCACTGTTGTTTTAGGAATCCTTCCATATATTCGATAAAGATATGCTCGATTCCATAATGTCCTGCATCAATTACCGCCATGTTCTGAGCTATGGCATCGATTCCGGTATGATGATCGATGTCCCCGGTGATCAAGACCTCGGCCTGTTTTTCCAATGCAGCAGGAATCACACTTTTCCCAGAACCCGGGCTGATAGCCACCCGCTGTATTTTGTCTGACAGGTTTCCGAACACCTTCACCTGTTCGATATCATATGCTTTTTTCACCAGATCAATGCATTCTTTTAATGTCACAGCAGAGGCAAGCGTGCCGATCCGTCCAATCCCTTCCTCATTGCCATCCTGTATAAATTCGACTTCCAGAACCTTTGGATTTTTCAAATCCATTTTTTGAGCCGCAAAATCCGCCATGCCATGAATATCAAAATTGGTATGCATCGCATAATAAGCCAGATGGTTCTGTGCCATCATAAGGATTCTTCTACCGATAAAGTCATCGGAATTGATTTTTTTGATTCCATGAAAGATCAGTGGATGATGCGTCAACAGGAAATCAGCACCGGACTCTACGGCATGACGGATGACATCATCCTCCGCATCCAGTGCAAGATATACCTTTGATACCTCCCAATCAAAATCCCCCACCTGAAGTCCCGGATTATCCCAGGAACATGCAGAAGATTCCGGGGACTGCTGATTTAAAATGGAAACCAGTTCTCTGACTCGCATTTTGACCTCCTTCTCATCTTTATAAGAAACAAATTTCTTCGTTTCCTATTACGCCAAACGCGAGGCGCAGGAAACATTCTGTTCGATTTTCTTTTTAATCTCTTCTCGTTTTTTCTTTGTTTTCTCTGAGCCATTGGCCTCCAGTGTTGAAAGGATCTGATGGAGCTTTCGACGCTCTTTTTCAAGATACTCTTTTAAGACCGGATGTCGGCTCTCGATTAAATGACGTCCATACAAAAGCTCAATTTCCGACCAGGGTTCATCCACTGCTAAAACCGGTTCGGTCGGATTTTCTTTTTTAAAATGATCAAAACATCTGCTGGGCAGAACCCGCATTGCCGGATAATATTTTCCATCCTCACATACCATATCCTCTTTTTCAATGAAAAATCCATGCTCCTGCAGATATTTTCTGAACGCAAAGAGCTCTGACTGCGGCTGTAGAATCAGCTCCTTCACCTGTGGCAGCAGGTGCCTTCCTTCTGTCAGGATCGATGCCATTAACGGGCCTCCCATGCCGGCAATCAAAATACTTTCGGCTTCATTTTCACAAAGCGCCGAAAGGCCATGGGAGAGCCGTACGGAAATTTTATCCTCCAGATGATACTTTTTTATATTTTCCCTGGCACGTTTTAGAGGTCCCTCCTTCACATCCATGGCCAGTGCAGACGGATGATGCTTATTCCCTACCAGATAGATTGGCACATAGGCATGATCCGTCCCAATATCCGCTGCCACGGTTCCTTCTGAGACAAAATCAGCGACCATTTGAAGGCGTTTTGATAATTTGATCGATGTCATATCCATCTCCATTAATCCAGAAAGTCCTTCAGCTTCCGGCTGCGGCTTGGATGACGCAATTTCCGAAGTGCTTTTGCTTCAATCTGACGGATCCTCTCCCTTGTAACGTCAAACTCTTTGCCGACCTCCTCCAAGGTTCTTGCCCGTCCATCCTTTAATCCAAAACGAAGCTCTAAGACCTTTCTCTCCCGTTCTGTCAGGGTCTTTAAGACATCATCGAGCTGTTCGCGCAGGAGGGTAAAGGCCGCAGCGTCTGCAGGAATCGGAACATTTTCATCCTGAATAAAATCGCCCAGATGGCTGTCCTCTTCCTCGCCAATCGGGGTCTCCAAAGAAACCGGTTCCTGAGAAATCTTAAGAATCTCGCGTACACGCTCCACCGGCATATTCAGCTTTTCGGCTGTCTCCTCCGGGGTCGGTTCACGCCCTAACTCCTGTAAGAGCTGACGGTTCACGCGAATCAGCTTGTTGATCGTTTCTACCATATGAACCGGAATCCGGATCGTTCTTGCCTGATCGGCAATAGCGCGTGTGATTGCCTGACGAATCCACCAGGTCGCATAGGTACTGAATTTATAGCCCTTTCGATAATCAAATTTGTCTACCGCTTTGATCAGACCCAAATTTCCTTCCTGAATCAAATCCAAAAACAGCATCCCACGTCCGACATATCGCTTGGCAATACTGACCACCAGACGAAGATTCGCTTCTGCCAGTTTTTTCTTTGCCTCGAGGTCACCTAACTCCATTCGCTTTGCCAGAGCAATCTCTTCCTCTGCACTCAAAAGAGGAACCTTTCCAATCTCTTTTAGATACATCCGGACCGGATCTTCAATGCTTACGCCATCCGGTACGCTTAGATCCATTTTGTCAATTTCCGTGTCGTCCTCTTCTAAAATATCCGGCTCGAAATCACTCATGGAAGACTCGTCCTGTGGGGTATTCTTGTTCCATTGAATATTGTTTTTTTCGAGCATGTCCAGAATCTTGCTGTATTCTCTGGCTCCCAGGTTCATGCCCTTAAAAAAATCTACGATTTCTTCATTGGTCAGAATATTGTTTTTCGATTTGGCGTATTCTGTCAACTCTCTTATTTTCTCATCAAAAGCTTCTTTGTTATTCATGAATTTCCTCCTGTGCTGATATCATCGTTTTTAAAACGCCGTCTACTATCATCTTTCACCATATTATAGTGAAATATGCAGGTGCTCTAGTGCTTTTCTTTCATTTATCATTTGCTGAAGACCGCTTATATCGAGAGGATCTAATTTTGCGGCAGCCTCCCTTAAACTGAGCTGCTTGACCCGAAGGACGGTCTCCTCCCATGCTTTTTGTTTTTCTTTTTCGTTTTCATAGCTTCCCGCTTCTATGGAACACAGCTCTGCTACAAAACGATGTTCTTCCTCCTGTTCAAAGCTGCTGATCAGCTTTGCCGGATTGACCCCGCCCTCTTTTAGCTGCTCAAAAAAGCGCTCTGCCGCGCGCCGGCACAGCCCCTCACCAAAATCCTCTGCCCGGATCAGTGTCCGAATCGACGAATAAAGCTTTGGTTCCCGGATCAGCCATGCCAATAACATCTTCCTGGCCGGATCCGCGTCTTGCGCCTCCTTTCTTTTTTTTCTCGGGATGTTTTGAAGCTCCCGCTCGTTGGGATTTCCCGGACGACTTCCGGAATCATATCGGACTGCCATGCTCACCACGAGCTGTTTGAGATTTTCTGCTGAAATCCGGTAGCGCTCTGCTACTGCTTCCAAATACGTCGTGCGCTCAAGTTCGTCCTCGAATCCCAGCAAAAGTTTAGCGACCTCCTGAAAAAAAGCCGTCTTTTCCTCCGGATCTTCAAAACGATATTGTTTTTTTTGACAATCTGTTTCAAAAAGAAAGCTGTTCTCTGCCGTCTGTAATCGTCGTTCAAATTCCTCTGCCCCCTTGGCGCGGATCAGCTCATCCGGATCCTTATAAGGTGCCAGGGAGACCACCTTGCCCCGAAGTCCATTTTCCCGCAAAATCGGAATCGCCCTCCGTACCGCCTTGATTCCTGCTTCGTCACTGTCATAGCAAAGCAGGATCTCCGAGGTATAACGCTTTAGCAGCATTGCCTGCCCGGGAGTAAAAGAGGTCCCAAGCGAAGCGACCGCATGATCGAAACCGGCCTGATGAAGAGCAATGACATCCATATAGCCCTCACAAAGAACCAGTTCCTTTCGTTTGCTTCTTTTTGCCAGGGAAAGACCGTAGAGATTTCTGCTCTTATCAAAAATCATGGTTTCCGGAGAATTGAGATACTTAGGCTTTCCGTCTCCAAAGACACGCCCTCCAAATCCGATGACACGGGAATTGACATCCATAATAGGAAACATTGCCCGGTGAAAAAATTTGTCTGAAACACCGTTTTTCTCATGAAATAAGAACAGACCAGATTCTTTAAGAAAGGAATCTTCAAACCCTTCTTTTTTTAGATAGCGGTAGAGGGCATCGGAATATTTCAACGAATAACCAAGGCCGAATTTTTTGATTGTCGAAGAAGACAGGCCGCGGTTTAAAAAATACTCTCTGGCAAAGCTGCCGGATGGTCCCATCAGCTGGGCATAATAAAACCTTGCTGCCAGCCGGTTCACATCGAACAGCCGCTTTTTGAAATCAGCTTTTGCTCTTTGCTCCGGAGAAAGCTGCGCCTCTTTGATTTCCATGCCCACCCTGCGTCCGAGCTGTTCGACGGCCTCTGGAAACGAGGTATTTTCATATTCCATCAAAAAGGTAAAGACGTTTCCACCGGCGCCACATCCGAAGCAATGGTAGAATTGTCCGGCTGGATTGACCGAAAATGAAGGTGATTTTTCATTGTGGAACGGACAGATGCCAAAATAATTGCTTCCGCTGCGTTTTAAGGGAACATATTCAGAGATTACACTGACAATATCGTTTTTTTCCCGAACCTCTTCAATCAGATTGTCTGAATAAAATGGCATTTATCTAACCTCCCGGTATTTCTTTTGGGCATAACTATCTGTCATCCCGGAAAGATAGTCACAAATCGCCCGTTCTGCAGGTTCCTTCCGAAGGGAAACGATCTTTCGGTATTTCTCCGGGATTTCCTCCGGATGCTCTTGATAATAGGCATATAATTCCTTGATGATCTTTATTGCCCGCTCTTCATCGCGTTTTGCCTCTTCAGACTGATAAACATGGACATATAGAAACCTGCGCATCGCAAGCATCGCTTCCCACATTTTTTCGGACATGGAAATATGATCGCTTTCCCAGCTGTTTTTTACGATATCATGAATCATCCGGTCCAGCCGCTCCCGATACGTCCTTCCCAGGATCTGATACAGTTCTTTGGGAATCTCTTCCTCTTGTAAGATTCCCGCTCGAACAGCATCATCAATGTCATGATTTACGTAGGCAATCTTGTCAGAAAGACGGACAATCTGTCCCTCGAGCGTATGCGGCATGGAATCTGTCTGGTGATTTAAAATCCCATCCCGGACCTCCCAGGTCAGGTTTAACCCTCTTCCCTCTTTCTCCAACAGTTCTACGATCCTCACACTTTGCTCATGATGGAAGAATCCCTTTGGATCAATTTCAGAAAACGCTTCTGACAAGGCTCTCTCTCCTGCATGGCCAAAGGGCGTATGTCCCAGATCATGTCCCAGAGCGATGGCTTCTGTCAGATCCTCATTTAGATGTAATGCCTTCGCAATCGTCCGCGCATTCTGAGAGACCTCCAGAGAATGCGTCAACCGGGTACGATAATGATCTCCCTTGGCCGGCATAAAGACCTGTGTCTTTTGATTGAGCCGCCGGAACGCTTTGCAATGAAGAATCCTGTCACGATCCCTCTGATAGACCGGCCGTATATCACACTGCGGTTCCTCTCTGTCCCTCCCTTTGGAACGATTGCTCAAGGATGCATAAGGACTTAAAAATTTCTCTTCCCAAGCTTCTACACTTTCTCTTATCGTCATGAAAATCACCTTCTCATTATATATAATACTACATTTTTTTCGAAAATCCTCTATTTTTTTCTGTCAGGAACTTTCTTCTTTTTCCCGCATAGGATAAACAAAACAACAAAAGGAAGTTTTTATGAACTCATATTCTCAAAATTCAGTCTCTTCAGGATCCGAGACCGGTTCGTTTCCTTCCTCCCGCTTTCCTGTCGGTATGGGCTATGTTCCGTGGCAGCAGTGGGGAATGACCTATGAACCGGCTAAAGCACTGAAATCCGGTACGATCTTTCCATGTCTGGATCTGCCATTTTTAGGAAGGAGGGGGAAATCATGATGATGAATCGTTCTATGAATGGAACCAGGAACCATCCGGTTCCGCGCCCTTATCCTCAAATGTCCCATGGGACATTACCGACGGAAAAGGCTAAAATCGAACGCAAGAAGCTGCTTTCCTATCTTTCTGAAATCAGCTTTGCCTTAAATGACCTGACCTTGTATTTAGATACCCATGAAAATGAGGAAGAGGCGCTGCAATACTTTTTCGAGCTGAATCAGAAACGGAAAGAAGCTCTAAAGGATTATTCCCGCTGGTATGGTCCTTTGGTCTTAGACCGTGCCGTTCCTTCTGATCACTGGCATTGGGCATCTCAGCCGATGCCTTGGGAAGGAGGTGCTTGTTAAGAGATGTGGAATTATGAAAAACGACTGCAGTACCCGGTAAATATTACACAGCCAAACGCAAAGCTGGCTCAGGTGATCATCAGCCAATACGGCGGTCCGGATGGCGAAGCCGGAGCTTCTATGCGATATCTGTCGCAAAAATATGCCATGCCGAACCGCCGGGTAGCCGGATTATTAAACGATATCGGGACGGAAGAATTAGGACATTTTGAAATTATTGGCGCCATTGTCTATCAGTTGACAAAAAACCTTTCAATGGATGAGATCAAGGCTGCCGGCTTCGACAAATATTATATCGACCATACCTTAGGTCTCTATCCGCAGGCAGCCTCCGGATATCCATTTTCTGCCAGTGAATTTCAATCCACTGGCGATCCGACCACTGACCTGTATGAAGATATGGCAGCCGAACAGAAAGCGCGACTGACCTATGACAATATCCTTCGTCTCGTCAAGGATCCTGAGGTATGCGATCCGATCCGTTTTCTGCGAGAACGGGAAATCGTGCATTTTCAGCGCTTTGGCGAAGGTCTGCGCATGGTACAGGAGGATCTTGACAGCCGGAACTTCTATGCGTTCAATCCAGCGTTCGATACCGGTGTGAATTCCTAATACTGCCTTCCTTATTTTAACGAACGTTTCCAAAAGATTCACTGTTTTGCCTGCATGATCCGGGACGCCTTTCCCAAAATACAGGCAGATTGAGGTATTGGGCAGATCACCGCCACGGATTTTCATGCTCTGCATGTCTATTTCCCCGCCGTGAAACTGCCCTTCCTCTTTTATTTCACCCGGACCTTGAACGATGAGGTCGTTCCATCTGCGAATGTTGTTT
>CADBUD010000352.1 GCA_902797785.1 uncultured Lachnospiraceae bacterium | reverse complement strand
GTGCGTCATAAAAAAGAAAAAGAAGGATTACATTATACTAGAGGCATTTTCACAAGAAGAGGGCCTTCGCCTTCTTTTAATTAAACCGAGCGCATCGAATCAGCCAGAGAGATCTGCCGGAGAATGTTCCATGGACGGTTTTGAACCAGTGGCAGAACGTTCCTTTACTGCAGAGGAAATTTTATTCTTTGTAAAGGAAACAAAAGATACGAATCCGATTCATCGAACGAATAGTCCGGTTGTGCCCGGACTGATGATGTATGAATGGTTCATTTCCAACGTGATTTCAAAGGAAGAACCGTCAGGAAGGATTCAGATTCATTTTAGAGAGCCGCTTTTTGCAGGAGAGAATCTGATGATATACAGAAGAAGAGATCGGAAAGAATATGCTGCCATCACCCAACGCGAAGGGAAAAAATATTTGATTTGGGAAGGCAGGAGGAAGCAATGAAAAAGGTCTATTTATTGGATGGGGTAAGAAGCTATATTGGAATAGAAAATGGAATGTATCGGCATATTCCGGCAGAACGTCTGGGAGCAGAGGTCTTAAAACAGCTGATGGAACGGCTCTCTGGAAATATGCCGGATTTTATTTTGACTGGAAATGCCGTCGGGGCAGGAGGAAATCTGACAAGACTCATGATGCTGGAGGCCGGCCTTCCGGAAACAATTCCTGCCTGCACAGTAGATTTACAGTGCGCATCCGGCCTGGAGAGCCTGATTCTGGGCGCTGCCAAAATTCAAAGCGGACAGGCAGAGCTGGTGATTGCAGGGGGATTTGAGAGCAGTTCGACAGCACCGAGGAGAGGATATCACAAGAATCATCCGGAGTATGAGACCTATGGGGGAGCGGAAGGCTGGTATCGGGTGGCAAAATTCATGCCGGGCGAGCATCGGCAGAATGCCATGCTGGAGGGGGCAGAAAAAACGGCTCTGGCAGAAAAGATTTCAAGGAAGATGCTGGACCCCTGGGTGCTTCGGAGCCATCAGCTTGCCAAAAAGGCGAGAGAGGAACAGGCGCTGTCCGGAATTGTCGTGGAAGCAGTCAGGGGCTGCTGCCGGGATGAGGGAATCCGGGACAGGATGAGTCAAAGACTGTTGGACCGCCTGCCTTGTCTTTTGGAACACGGCACCGTACTCACAGCAGCTAATGCCTGCCTTACTCATGACGGGGCATCCTTTGTGGCGCTTTGCTCCGAAGATTTTTTAAAAGCACAGGGAAAAAAAGCGAAAGCGGAGCTCTGTAACGAAATCGAATTGGGTTCCGATCCATCCATGAGTCCTCGGACAGCCATACTGGCAGTGGAGCAGCTGTTGAAAAAAAGCCGGTTAAAAGAGCCGGACATCAGCATATTTGAATGTAATGAGGCCTTTGCCATCATTGACGAGCTATTTGCAAGAACATATCCTAATGCCATTGAAAGATATAATGTGTTTGGAGGAGCATTGGCCTATGGACATCCATATGGAGCCTCCGGGGGAATGATCACGCTTCATGCTGTTGAGGCACTCAGACAAAGAAAAGGGAAATTTGCCATCTGCAGCGTGGCGGCTGCCGGGGGAGTCGGGGCAGCCATTCTCCTGAAAAATATGCAATTTTCCTGCTGATAAGCTTAGAACTCATCCTAGAAGGAGGAAAGTGTGAGATGAATTTTTATGAGATGATAAAAAAACAGGATTCAGGGAAGATAGCTCTGATCGAAGAAGAACAGGAATATACCTATGGGGATTTGGTGGAAAAAGTTATGGAATGCAGCCAAAAAGAGGAATTGTTTCCGGAAAAGACAGGAATCCATGTCATTCAAAGACAGAGGATTTTAGAGCAGCTTTTGGAATTTTTTGCCAGCAGTATCCGGGGACTGGTGCCTTTGATCATTCCTTATGACGCCAAAGTCAGCAAAAATACATTGCAGCAGGTTCCGGTGCCGGAGTCGGCCTGTATGGCCGTGATGACCTCAGGTACAACGGGAGAGCCCAAGGTACTGTTTCGAAGATATGAAAGCTGGGCAGATTTTTTTCCGGTCCAAAATAAAATTTTTGGCATTGATGAAGAAAGCCGGCTCTTTGCCCAGGGAAGCCTTGCGTTTACCGGAAATCTGAATCTTTATATGGCACAGTTTTTTGCGGGAGCCACCGTTATTGCGCAAAATGCCTTTGCTCCAAAAGACTGGGTGAGGATCCTTCGTCAGACAAAGGCAAATGCCGTTTATCTGATTCCATCAAAGCTGATGTGCATTCCAAAGGTCATGAAGAAAAATCAAAGTCCGTTGCCGCAGGTTCGTACCATCCTTGCCGGATCCCAGAGCCTAGGGCAGCAGGAAGCGGCCAGTCTAAAGCAATGCTTTCCTAAGGGAAGAATTGTCCTATACTATGGCGCGAGCGAATTGAATTATATCACCTATGTAACTGACGAAGCAATGAATACAGAAAAAAATCTGATCGGAAAGCCCTTCCCGGGGGTAAAGGTATTTGTAAAGGACCATGAGATTTTTGTAGATACTCCTTATCATGTGGAGGGAATCATCCCACCATGCACTCTTTCTGATCAGGGGTATTTCGATCAGGAAGGGAATCTTTATTTCGATGGACGCAGTGATGAAATCCTGAACATTCACGGAAGAAAGGTTTCAGCTGTCCGGGTGGAAAATGCGCTACAATCCCTTCCGGAGATCAAAAAAGCTGGCGTGATCTTGCAGACAGAAAAAGAGCGTCCCATTTTGACAGCATTTATAGAACTTGAAGAAGACTGGACAGAGCGGGGAATCCGGCCAATAAAAACAGAAGAGATGATAGAGCGGCTAAAAAAGACCCTGGCCGATTATGAGCTTCCCAGAAAAATCATAACGCT
>CADBUD010000351.1 GCA_902797785.1 uncultured Lachnospiraceae bacterium | reverse complement strand
GGAGGGACAAGCGAGCTTGTCCACGCAAATTTTTGTGCAAAGGTCACAAGGTGTGAAGCACCTTGTGACTTTTGACCCCGACATCATTAGATTCGATACAGAGAAGAAAACCGGAAGAAGGCAGAATATGATTTCACAAGAAGTAGTAATAGATATTGCGAGAGATGCGATTTGGGTTATCATCATATCTTCCGCACCGATGCTCCTAGTATCTCTCGTTGTGGGACTTGTTATTAGCATCTTTCAGACAGCGACCTCCATACAGGAACAGACTTTGACCTTTGTGCCAAAGGTACTGTCGATTTTTATTATGATTATGTTGGTGGGTTCATGGATCATGAATAATATTACGACCTACATGACAGATTTATGGTCGAATTTTAGCCGGTATCTGGGCTGATGACAGTAAAAGCGGAACAGATCTGACAGGATGGTAGACATATGGTTCATTATTCTTTATCAATAGAAACGTTAGAGGTGTTTTTACTGATTTTAGCAAGAATCGCTTCTTTCGTCTTTATTGCCCCGTTTTTTAGCCAGAGTGGTTTTCCTAATCGGGTTCAGGTAGGTTTTTCGGTTGTTGTTTCCTTGATTTTGTTTTATACCCTTCCCTTTGAATCTGTCGAATACGATACCATATTTGGTTATACGGCAGTCTTGTTAAAGGAAGTCATCTGCGGATTGTTGATTGGATTTTCGGCAAATATCTGCACCTATATCGTCCAGTTTTCAGGTCATATGATAGATATGGATATTGGATTGTCCATGGCGACACAGCTTGATCCGGTGACGAACCAGCAGGTAAGTCTTACCGGAGTTTTGTATGAATACATCATTATTCTTCTGTTGATTGTATCAGATATGCATCGATTTATTTTGAGGGCTTTGTGTGATGCGTATGAAATGATACCGATTGGGGGAATCACTCTGGGTTTCGACCATTTAATGGAGTCTATGGTAGAGTTCATGGCAGATTATCTGATTTTGGGTTTTCGGATTATGCTGCCAATTTTTGCATGTATCCTGATTCTAAATGTCGTGCTGGGAATTTTAGCTAAAGTGGCTCCGCAGATGAATATGTTCGTTGTGGGAATGCAGTTAAAGATCATTGTGGGATATGTTATTATTTTTCTCACTGTATCCCTGCTTCCGACCTATGCAGATATCATTTATCAGGAAATGAAGCATCTTATGGTTACATTTATGGAAGGGATGTATTAGCCGGAAGGAAGGTACAGTATGCTAAGGGTACAGCTTCAGTTTTTTGCAAAGGAAGGACCCGGTGGGGAAAAGACCGAACCGGCGACAGCAAAAAAGCTGGATGATGCAAGGAAAGAAGGGCAGGTCGCCAAAAGTAAAGAAATCGGGGCAGGGCTGGGGCTTGCCGCATTGTTTTATTCACTGAAATTTTTATCCGGTTATATAGGAAACGGATTGATTTCCATTTTTCGCTTTACTTATACAAGGATGCCGGACTGGGCATCAGAGGGAGCAAAAAGCTTTACACCACAGTTAAATGGCTATCTGCTCCGGCTTTATCTGATAGAAATGCTCAAAATCATTCTGCCGATTTTTTTGATTGGTTTTGTGGTGGCATTTCTGGCGGATTTTTTGCAGGTCAAATGGAAGTTCACCATGAAGCCGCTTCAGCCGAAATTTGAAAAAATGAACCCGTTAAAGGGATTAAAACGAATTATTTCAAAGGATTCCCTGTTCGAGCTGATCAAAGCGATTGTAAAAGTCGTGATTATTACCATTATTGTATATAATGCAATCAAAGGGGAATTGTATCAGCTGTTCACCCTCTATGACATGCCCCTGTTTCAGGCAGTAAAGGATGTCGGGATGATTGCAATTGACGTAGGAATCCGGATCAGCATTATCTATCTTTTGATTGCGGCAGTGGATTATGTGTATCAACGCCATAAATTCAACGAAGAGATGAAGATGACAAAGCAGGAAGTCAAGGATGAGATGAAGAACACGGAGGGAAGTCCGGAAATCAAAGGACGCCAGCGTCAGCGGATGCGGGAGTCCTCCCAGCGGCGTATGATGCAGTCTCTTCCTCAGGCAGATGTTGTCATTACGAACCCGACGCATTATGCAGTCGCCCTGCGCTATGATGCAGATGAAATGGATGCACCTGTTGTTATTGCCAAGGGAGTGGATTATCTGGCACAAAAGATCAAGGATACCGCCAGAGAAAATAAAATCGAAGTCGTGGAAAATAAACCACTTGCCAGAATGCTCTATGCAAATGTAGAAATCGGAGCTAAGATTCCGTCTGAATTATATCAGGCGGTCGCCGAGGTTCTGGCATATGTTTATCATAAAAATAATGAAAATAATTAACGAAGATGAAAAGCGGTCAGGAAGGAAGTGAAAATCGTGAAATTGCGGATTGCAGATTTAGGCGTGGCAATTTATCTGCTGGCAGCCGTGGTAATGTTTATCGTACCGATTCCCAGCTTTTTGCTGGATATTTTGCTGGCATGTAATATTTCGATTGCCCTGATTGTTCTGTTTAATGCATTGTTCGCGACAGAGGTTCTGGATATGTCTTTTTTTCCGACGCTTTTGCTGTTCACTACGATTTTCAGAATCTCGCTGAACGTTTCATCGACGCGTCTGATTCTGACAACGGGAAATCCAGGAAACGTAGTTACCACCTTCGGTGAGTTCGTTGGTGGAGGAGATATGGTCGTGGGAGCAATCATCTTTATTGTGTTAGTTATCATTCAGTTCGTCGTGATCAATAAAGGTTCAGAGCGTGTATCCGAGGTAACTGCCCGGTTCACTCTGGATGCGATGCCAGGAAAACAGATGGCGATTGACGCGGACTTCAATACCGGAATGATTTCAGCTACGGAGGCAAGGGAGCGGCGTGAAAAGATCCAGCAGGAATCCTCCTTCTTTGGATCTATGGATGGTGCGACAAAGTATGTCAAGGGAGATGCGACGGCGGGCCTGATCATCACGGCATTGAACCTGATCGGCGGGACAATTATGGGGATGACAAGATTCAATCTTGAGTTTATGCCGGCTCTTCAAAAATATGGTATTCTGACCATTGGTGATGGTCTGGTCAGTCAGATTCCTTCCCTTTTGATTTCTTTGGCAACCGGTATTTTGGTTACAAAAGCCTCCAAAGAGGCAGAAATCAGTGCTATTATCATTCGCCAGCTCTTTGGAATTTCCAAGGTGCTTTATATTGTAGGCGCTACACTTTGCTTTCTGGGAATTGCGACGCCGCTAAATCCGGTGCTGTTTTTAGCGCTTGGTGCCGTGTTCTTCCTTGTAGGAAATTCCCTTGACCGGCAGACAGCGATTGAAAGCATTGAAGAAGAAGCAGAGGTCGGAGAGGCAGACGCAGAGGAGATACGAAAGCCGGAAAATGTCATTTCCCTGCTGCAGGTAGACCCGATCGAGCTAGAGTTTGGATATGGAATCATTCCATTAGCCGATGTCAATCAGGGCGGAGATCTTTTGGATCGTGTTGTCATGATTCGGCGTCAGCTCGCACTGGAGCTTGGTATTGTCGTGCCAATCATACGTCTGCGTGACAATATCCAGCTAAATCCTAACCAGTATATTATTAAGATCAAGGGAATCCAGGTCAGTGAAGGAGAGATTCTATTCGATCATTATATGGCGATGAATCCGGGATTCATTGAAGAAGAAATCACAGGAATTCCTACCTTTGAACCATCCTTCCATCTGCCGGCAATCTGGATTTCGGAGAATCAGAGAGAGCGGGCGGAGAGTATGGGCTATACCGTTGTTGATCCGCCATCAATCATTGCAACGCATTTGACGGAAATCATCAGAAGCCATGCGGCTGAGCTCTTATCCAGACAGGATGTTCAGAATCTGATCGATAATATCAAAGAAAGCAACCCGACCTTAGTAGAAGAATTGGTACCAAAGCTTTTGGGAATTGGTGAAATTCAGAAAGTACTGCAGAATTTGTTAAAAGAAGCTGTATCAATTCGAGATCTTCTGACGATTTTTGAAACACTTGCAGACCATGCAGCAGCGACACATGATACGGATGTCTTGACGGAGTATGCCAGACAGAGCTTAAAACGCGCGATTTCCGCCAAATATTTTCCACCGTCTGAAACCACAAGCGTCGTTACGCTAGATCCAAAGACAGAGCAGGAAATCATGGCATCGGTCAAGCAGACAGAGCAGGGCGCGTATATCACCCTTTCGCCGGAGCGAATCAAGGAAATTATTGCATCGGTGGAGACGGAAATCGGAAAGCTTGAGAATCTTGGAAAAAGTCCGATCATTATTACCTCTCCTATTGTAAGAATGTATTTTAAAAAGCTTACAGAAGAATACTTTAAAGATTTGATCGTGATTTCTTACAATGAGATAGAATCTAATGTAGAATTGCAGTCAGTGGGAATGGTGTCATAAATGATAATAAAAAAATTTCAGGGCAAGACAGAAACAGAAGCTGTTAACAAGGTAAAAGAAGAAATGGGAAATGAAGCTGTTGTAATGAATATCAAAAAAATCAGACCTTCAGGAATTTTCCGTTTTTTCAAAGGAATCACCTATGAGGTCACGGCAGCTTTAGAAGAAAATTCACAAGAGGAAGAGCCAGTGGTTCGGGAACGAGAGCCTGTGGTTAAAAAAGTCCGTACTGCTCCAGTTCAAAAAGCAGAGATACTTCCAGAAGAAAAAAAGGAGGAAGAGCAGGAAACGCTAAAGGATCGCTTAGACGCCTTGCAGCTGATGCTTGAGAAACGATTGGGAGATGAGGAAGAGCAGAAGCAGGAGCAGGATCTGAAAGAGCAGCAGCGCCAGGAGGCAGAAAAACGATTGCCGGTGCTTCGCATTCTCTATCAGATCATGCTGGATAATGAGGTGAATGAGGTCTATGCGAACCAGATCATTGACGAAATTGAAAAAATGGAAATGAAAAATCCGGAACTGGAACAGGTCTTATCTACAGTCTACCAAAAGATGATTTTGAAATTCGGACCTACCAGAGTGATTGAGTTAGAGGATCATCCGCGAAAGCCAAAGGTTGTTTTTTTCTTTGGACCGACCGGAGTAGGAAAAACAACAACAATCGCTAAAATAGCATCAAAATTTAAGGTAGAGCAGGGGAGAAAGGTAGCTCTTTTGACTTCAGATACGTATAGAATCGCAGCCGTCGAACAGCTGCGTACCTATGCAAATATTTTGGAAGCGCCATTGACCATCATCTATTCTGCAGAAGATCTGAATAAAGCGTTTGAGCGTTTTTCTGATGCGGATGTGATTTTGATTGATACAGCAGGGCATTCCCATAAAAATGAGCAGCAGAAGCAGGAATTGATCGAGCTTCTTAAATGTGCGAATGACTATGGAGATGTAGAGAACTATCTGGTGCTGAGCGCAACGACAAAATTCAAGGACCTAAAGAGTATTGTAGATGCATACCGGGAATTATCCGGGTTCAAGGTCATTTTTACAAAGCTTGATGAAACAAGTGCATACGGAAATCTGTTGAACATCAAATTATATGCAGGGGTAGATATAGCATATACAACGAACGGTCAGAACGTGCCGGACGATATGCAGATGTTTGATACCCAGCAGGTGGTAAAACAGTTACTTGGAGGTAGATAAATGGATCAGGCAGAACAGTTGAGAAATATGGTACGGCAGAGCAGCAGTAAAAAACAGGAACGGACCGCTCGGGTCATTACTGTCACCAGTGGCAAGGGCGGAGTCGGAAAATCCAACGTTTCTGTAAATCTTGCGGTTCAGTTCAGCAAACTTGGGAAAAAAGTCATTGTACTCGATGCGGATTTTGGTCTGGCCAATGTCGAGGTAATGTTTGGTGCAATCCCCAAATTCAATCTAAGTGACTTGATTTACAAAGGGAAAAATATCAAAGAAATCATTGCAGAAGGGCCGATGGATATTGGATTCATCTCTGGAGGATCAGGAATTGTAGGATTATCCAATCTGACCAAGGAACAGATTCGTATGATTGTAACGAACATGGAAGAGCTGGACTCCATAGCGGATGTAATCATCGTTGATACCGGTGCAGGAATTACAGACGGGGTACTGGATTTTGTCATGGCGAGCTCAGAGGTACTGCTTGTAATCACGCCGGAGCCAAGCTCATTTACAGATTCATATTCCCTCTTAAAGGTATTGAGCAAAAATCCAAGTTTTGTCAATGAGGAAACAAAAATCCGTGTCATATCGAATAAGTCAAAAAACCAGGAAGATGGAAAAGCGATGTTCGATAAGATCAATTCTGTTGTGGAACGGTTTCTTACCATCGAAATCGAATATCTGGGTGCTGTTCCAAGAGATGCACATTTAGAGGAAGCCGTAATGAGGCAAAAACCCGTTTCCCTGATCACGCCCAGCGCCAAATCAGCCAAGGCATTCGAGACCATTGCGGCCAGACTGTCGGGAACGGAAGAAGAAAAGGTAATCAGAAGGGGAATTTCAAAATTTTTCTCACGTTTTATATCAAGGTGAAAAGGTGATTACAGTGAAAAAAAATATTTTAATCGTAGATGATTCTGCACTCATGAGAAGGGTGATATGTGATATAATTAACTCAGATGAGAGGTTCCATGCACAGGATACTTGTAAAGATGGTCTGGAAGCATTTAATAAACTGCTGGATCGCAAATATGATGCGGTACTGCTGGATGTGAATATGCCTCGCATGAATGGCTTGGAGCTTCTTGATAAATTAAACGAAAATCACATACAGGTAACAACAATTATGGTCAGTACACTGACAGCAGATGGTACAGAGGAAACACTTTCAGCCCTGGAAAAAGGAGCGGTGGATTTCGTCCTAAAACCGGAGAATATCATAGAGGCTAGAGGAAAGGGATTTCGGGATCAGATTCTAAATATTCTTGTGACCGTCACAAAGGCGGGGACACTTCCGGATCATTCTTCTGAGCCGGGGATCGGGCACAGTCGTTCCAGAGGCTCAGGAAATTCTATTTTTCGACCGGCATCAGAAAAATCCTTTTCTGCAGCGCCTTCGACCGGATCAGGACGTTTTAAGAGGAGCAGGATGAATTACAGCGTGGATGAAAAAGAAAAAGAAAAAGAAGCATCCCATCTTGACCGTCATCATTCGGAAGGAACAATTACCGGGGCTGGCAGGACATATGCGGATCGTTTTCGAACCGAAAGGGCACATACCGACCGCCATCATTCAGAACCGGCTCACGCAGAAAGATGGGAGCAGGATCATTCTTCTGACTTGAATGCGGGACATGGAATGGCATCTGCTTCTCGGGAGGACACAGATCAATTGGTATCAGGATCAAAGATGTCATCATCTTCCGGGGCGTCTTCGGATATATTGATTGCTCTTGCCTGTTCAACTGGTGGACCAAAGGCTCTTCATGAGGTCATTCCGCATCTTCCTAAAAATTTGAATGCACCGATGGTTCTGGTTCAGCATATGCCAGTAGGATTTACCAAGCTTTTGGCAGAACGGCTGGATATCCAGAGTCAGGTCAAGGTCAAAGAAGCAGAAGAAGGAGATATTCTGGAGAAAGGAAAGGTCTATATCGCACCGGGAGGAAAGCATTTGGAAATTATAGCGGCACCGGGAGGACAGCATAAGGTTCACTTAAGCTCGGCGCCGGCAATTGACGGACTCCGTCCATGTGCGAATGTCATGTATCATTCCTTGGAGAACTCCAAGTACAAAAAAATTGTCTGTGTCGTCCTGACCGGAATGGGAAGTGACGGGACCAAAGGTATTGTAGGCCTGCAGAAAAAAAGACCGCTACATGTGATTTCACAGAACGAAGCAACCTGTGTTGTATATGGAATGCCGAAGGCGATTGCAGAGTCCGGATTAGTCGATGAGGTCGTCCCATTACAGGACGTTGCAAAAACTATAACAAAGAATACGGGGGTACGATAATATGGACGTAAGCCAATATCTTGAGATTTTTATCGATGAAACAAAAGAGCACCTTCAAAATTTAAATGACTGCATTCTGACATTGGAGCAGGAACCGGACAATATGGATACGGTAAATGAAATTTTCCGTGCGGCTCACTCCTTAAAGGGGATGGCCGGAACGATGGGCTACAAGAGAATGCAGAAGCTTACACATGACATGGAAAACGTGTTTCAGGAGGTTCGAAGCGGTAATAAGGCTGTTTCTGCACCATTGATTGACATCGTTTTCGATTGCCTGGACGCATTAGAGTCCTATTTGGATAATATTCAGAACTCTGCGGATGAGGGAACCGATGATAATCAGGCAATCATTGACCGGCTCAATCAGATCCTTTCAGGGGAAGAGGCGGCAGACAGCACTGGCGGTCAGGAAGAGGCAGCCCAGGAGACGGAAGCCGGCCAAAAGTCAGAGGAAGGTTCTGGAGATGCAGGCAAAGAAAAATTCTTAGACGTTGTATTGAATGAAGAGGAAAAGAAAGAATTTCAGGATCAGATTGCCAAAGGTCTGCAGATAATCGGAGTGACAGTTTATGTAGAGGAAGGCTGTCTGTTAAAAGCAGCCAGAGCATTTATTGTATTCAAGTCTGTAGAAGAGATTGGTGAAATCATAAAGTTCAGTCCATCCTCCAATGATATTGAGGATGAAAAGTTCGATAATTATTTCAGCTTTTTCCTGGCAGTAAAGGACACTGACAATCTGGAAGGCACCATTGAAAAGATTACAACAACGGCGAAAAATGTATCAGAAATCGCAGATGCATTCGCAGCTAAGATTCCGGAATCCATGTATGCTGCCGGCATCGAGAATCCGGAGGAAGCATCCAACGAGGCTTCCAAAGACAGCGCATCAGCAAAACAGGGAACGGCAGTTTCCGTACAGGAAAAAAAGAAAAATGGAAATGCTCCGGCTGCGAACAACGGCAATAAGCCGGCAAAGAAGAATACAGGAAAGCAGGGAAGTGGAAAACCGGTAGTCAGCAGAACTGTTCGTGTCGATATTGAAAAGCTCGACGCCCTGATGAATCAGGTAAGTGAGTTGATCATCGCAAAAAACAGTCTGGTATCCATCAGCAATGTTGACGGTGGTGGCCAGAGTCAGGGATTCCATGATCAGATTGAGTACTTAGAGCGGATTACGACCAACATCCATGAGTCTGTGATGAAGGTTCGGATGGTGCCGATTGAAAGTGTAGTAAATAAATATCCTCGGATGATCCGAGATCTCACCAAAAAACTGGACAAGAAAATGGAATTGTATATGACAGGTGAGGATACAGAGCTCGATCGTACCGTGGTAGATGAGATTGGAGATCCTTTACAGCATCTGCTTCGTAACTCTGCGGATCATGGGCTGGAGCCGAATGATGTACGTGTGGAAAAAGGTAAGCCGGAAGTAGGTTCCATTCATCTGGATGCTTTCCAGGAAGGAAACAACGTTATCATTGAGGTCAGTGATGATGGAAATGGAATAGATACGGAAAGTGTCAAGAATAAAGCGATTGAGCGCGGAATCATTTCCGAAGAGCAGGCAGAGGCAATGTCACAAAAAGAGATTATCGACCTTTTGTTCCTGCCAAGCTTTTCTATGGCGAAGAAGATTACCGATGTATCCGGCCGTGGTGTTGGACTGGATGTTGTAAAGTCAAAGATTGAGTCTCTCGGCGGTGATGTAGAAGTCAAAAGTGTTCTGGGAGAGGGAAGCAAATTTACGATTCGTCTGCCATTGACATTGGCCATCATTCAAGCCCTGATGGTAACGATTCGGGACGAAAAATACGCAATTGCTCTGGGAAGCATCCAGACGATTGAGGATGTTCCAAAGGAGGATATCAAGTCGGTTGAAGCAAAAGAGGTAATTCACCTTCGTGGAATGGTCATTCCAATCATTCGTATGGATAAGATTCTGGATATTCCGCCAAAGGAGGAAGAAGACAGCAATCTGACCGTTGTCATTGTACATAAGGGTGAAAATTTTGCGGGTCTGGTCATTGATCAGTTGATTGGCCAGCAGGAAATCGTTATTAAGTCACTTGGTAAATATATTGAGAATAATAAGATCATCAGCGGTGCTACCATTTTAGGAGACGGTGAGGTCGCGCTGATCATCGATGTGAATGCATTAATTTAACGGGGGTGAAGACATGGCAGCAAATCAAATCGTAGAAAGTGGAACAAGGCAGTTTATCGTGGTAAAAATTGGTGCGGAACAGTTCGGAATCGATATTAATTACATTGATAATATCGTGCGTATGCAGAAAATCACAAGAATACCGAAGGCGCAGCATTATTTTAAAGGAGTGATCAATCTCCGTGGAGAGGTTGTGCCGGTCATGAGCATTCGCTTAAAAATGGGCTTAGAAGATGATGAATTTACGAATGTCACACGAATCATTATCGTAAAAATCGAGCCACAGGAGGCTTTGGGAATTATTGTGGATGAGGTGAAAGAAGTTGTTACCTTAGAGCAGAGTGAGATTGAGCGCGTGGTAAAAGACAGCAGAGAAGAAAAGAGCAGCTTTATCAATGGAATTGGAAAACACAATGGCGAACTGATTTCGTTGTTTGATTTGAATAGCATTATTGTGGATAATGCGTAAGGGGTGGTCCAATGTCAAAATTGAACTTAGATCAAATGAATGATTTATATGCCGATGTGTTAAAAGAGCTTGGAAACATCGGGGCGGGTCATGCAACGACGGCGTTATCCCAGATGTTGGATATGAGAATCGACATGAGGGTTCCTAATGTAAAGCTTTTGACCTTTAAAGAGCTTCCCTCTGTCATTTCAGCAGAGGATGAACCGATTGTCGGCATCTTTCTTCTGGTGGAGAGCGATATCGCTGGAAATATGATGTTCGTGCTCCGGCTCAGTTCTGCGCATTATCTGGTAAACCGTCTGCTGGGACGGGCAGATGATTATGATGAGCCGTTTGATGAGATGGATGTTTCAGCATTAAAGGAGCTGGGAAATATCATTACCGGTTCCTATCTGAACGCGCTTTCTGAGCTGACAGGAATGAGAATTGCAGCATCTGTTCCGTACATCAGCATTGATATGGCGGGCGCCATCATGAGCGTACCGGCAATCGAGTTTGGAAAATATGGAGATAAGGCACTATTGATCGAATCTGAATTTGGTGACGAAGTAATGATTGAGGGATACTTTATTTTGCTTCCTGAATTGGATTCATATGACAAGATACTGGCATCACTTGGAATAAATGTATAAGGAGTAAGAACGGTGGGTAATGTAATTAAAGTGGGAATGGCAGACTTACAGATCGCCAAAGGTTCAGACAGCCTGATTACTCTTGGACTTGGTTCTTGTGTCGGAGTGGCGTTATATGATCCTGTTTCAAAAGTTGGAGGTCTGCTTCATGCAATGCTTCCGGACAGTACGCAGATTCATCAAAATTCCAATAAGGCAAAATTCGTGGATACCGGTCTTGATATTTTGATTTCCAAGATGGTAGATGCCGGAGCTTCCAAAAGCAGATTGAAAGCGAAGCTGGCGGGGGGCGCAAAGATGTTTGCGTTCAATGACAATTCCAATCTTGGTGGAATAGGAGACCGGAATGCTGAGGCGGCAAAGAAAAAACTTCGGACATTGGGGATTCGCTTGATTGCTGAAGATACAGGATTAAATTATGGACGTACTGTAGAATTATATTGTGAAAATGGAGATTATCATATACGTTCTGTTGGGCACGGGGTAAAAATCATCTGATTTCCATAGGAGAACATTATGAGAACAAATAAAATACCCGCATTGACAACGTTGACTGCGGGGCTGGTCGTATTGATCGTGGCAGTGCGCTGTCAGTATGAAACCGTGGAGACATTAAAGATTTTGTTACTGGTCTTGATCGTTTTTTTTATGATTGGCTCTGTTTTTAAAGGGATTTTAGACAAGGAGTTCATGGTGGAGTCGCCGGGAGATCCGGAGGAGACAAAAGAACAGCCATTAGAAGGACAGGAGCAGAAAGAAGAGATTTTTACGGAGGAAAATCAGGAAGAATAAAGAACCCGTAGGAAAACCTAAGGATGATTGAGGCGTTTATGAGTGAAGAAGAAAAATTAAAATTATGGGAAGATTACCAGAAGACGTCATCCCCTGAATTACGGGAAAAATTAATTGTGGAGTATGCGCCATTGGTAAAACTCGTAGCAGGGCGTCTTTGCATGTATCTGGGAAATAATGTAGAATACGAAGATCTGGTGGGGTATGGTGTGTTTGGACTGATTGATGCAATCGATCGGTTCGACCTGAAAAAGACAGTAAAATTTGAGACCTACGCCAGTCTTCGAATTCGTGGTTCAATCTTGGATCAGATTCGGAAAATGGATTGGATTCCAAGGACACTTCGCCAAAAGCAGAGGAGGATGGATACTGTTTCACGCGAAATCGAGCAGGAAACAGGGCGCGTTGCTTCTGACAGTCAGGTGGCGGAACGGCTGGGGATTTCTTTAGAAGAGCTGAATAACTGGCAGTCTCAGATGAAGATCACAAATATCATTTCCCTGAATGAGTATCTGGATCAGGGAAGCGAGCCGGTGATGGAAGCGAGAAGAAATTCCCATTTTGAACAGCCGGAAAAAGTGATTGAAAAACAAGAGTTAAAGGAAGTGTTGGAGGAAACATTAGAAACACTGACAGAAAAGGAGCGGAAGGTGGTGCTCCTGTATTATTATGAAGATCTGACATTGAAAGAAATTGCGGGGATTTTGTCTGTTTCAGAATCCAGGGTCTCCCAGCTGCATACGAAAGCAATTGAAAAGATGCGCAAGCGCATGGGAGGATACATGGATATTTTGATCAAGCAGGATTAAAGCAGAGCGGTAAAAGGGAGTTGAGTCTTATGGCAATCCGTCCAGTAGAAATGAGTGCGCTGGTTTCAAGAAGCCAGGATGTCTCTGCGATACGTCAGAATGAGGAGACAAAACAGGATGTTGATTATGGCAATAACCAGCTTCATATGGAAAAAAGAACTGAGCAGATAGCTCATACTGTTGTCCAGAAAGAAAATGCTGAGCAGCAAAATCAGAAATTTGATGCCAGGGAAAAGGGATCAAATACGTATTCCGGCTTTGGCAGGGTCAAAAAAAAGAAAAAGCAGTCTCCAGAGGGGGCGTCAAAGGCTTTAGAGGATTCTTTAGGATTTGATGTGAAAATTTAGGATGCGAAAAAGGAGAATGCCATGGCAAGTCTGGAAATATGTCTCGTGGTTGTAGGACTGGTTCTTGTGATTGGTAGTTTTATTCTTGTTGAGAAGCTATCGGATAAAGAATTGCAGGAAATTGCAAAGTATAATGAATATGACTTGAAAAGAATGACAGAAAAAGAAGTAGAAAAAGCAAAGGAAGAAATTTCTAAATCAGTGGAGGAATCCTTAGCAGAGTCGAAAGAGATGATTGCGGATTCCTTTTCTGAAGTTACGAACGAGAAAATGATGGCAATCAGTGAATATTCCGATACTGTATTAAATGAGATCAACAAAAGACATCAAGAGGTCATGTTCTTATATAAGATGCTCACGGAAAAACAGGATGGAATTCAGGAAATGGCGGGAGAGATGAACCGGACAAAAGAGGATATTAAAAATCTTTTAG
This sequence comes from uncultured Lachnospiraceae bacterium, assembly GCA_902797785.1. GTDB lineage: Bacteria > Bacillota > Clostridia > Lachnospirales > Lachnospiraceae > RUG14305. The sequence continues at coordinate 1,656 of CADBUD010000351.1, read as the reverse complement.
TTCAGGTCGTGACCCGGCTGGATGCCAAGAGCGTCGATACGGAGATTATTGAGCATGATGATATCAAGCCATACCCGGGAGAAAAACCAGAGGAAGGAGTCTATCTTTCGGATTATTCATCTGGGGAGACTTCAAAGAAGGAGCTCTTTGAGAGGAGCGAAGATACTAAAACGACAGAAAAAGATAATTCAGGTGACCCGAAGATACAGTCCGATCGGGATGATGGTCAAAATTCCGTTCTGAATACGAAAGAGAATGCGGGAAGAATGGCGGGGAAAAAATCCAGAAAGAATTCTAAACGAAAAAAACAGAGATATGGAGAGAGTGTTTCGGGAAAATCTATGGAGGGTCAGGCAGATGCAAAGGAACGTTCCAAAGAAGAAATCATCAATCTTCATAAAACAGGTATTGAGGATGTGGAAATTGCCAGGATCCTTCATATGGGAGTTGGAGAAGTCCGTTTGATTATTGATCTTTATAAAAAAGATCATTAGGGAGGATGTTATGAAATTTAAATATTATCTTCGTGGATTAGGGGTTGGGCTGATTTTTGCCACGATCATATTGGCTATCGTTCTAATGACAAAGTCAGATCAAATGACAGATTCTGAGATCATCGAACGGGCAATGGAACTGGGAATGGTCTGGGAGGATTCTACGACATTAGATACGACGGGCAGCAGTTTGACTGCATCATCGAAGGAAAAGAATACCGACGTAAAAACGAAAGAAAAAAAAGCATCTGGTCAGTCGGCCAATTCTCAGAAGGATACCCAAAAATCCGATCTGGCAAAGCCAGATACAGATACCGCGTCGAATGTTGACAGCTCAAAGGCAGGAACTAAGACATCCGATGATACAAAAAAAACAGATTCTGCATTGGTTAATTCATCAGAATCAAACTCGTCAACTGCGGACACCACGCCAGATGACACTTCTCTTGCGGATTCATCAGGAGAAAATGCCGTATCTTCGGCTCCGGCAACAACGGCGTCCCCTACTTCCGTAGAGACTTCCTCTTCCAATCAGACAGGGGAAACAACGGATCAACCACAGACAGCAGCGGAAGACGCTGCTGAAGAGCAGAAGAAAGGTGGCGGAGTCCTTACGATTTCAGCCGGGATGAGCTCTAGTGAGGTGGCATCGCGGCTAATTGAAATCGGCAGCATTTCAGATGCGGCGGAGTTTGATGAGTTTTTAAAGGCAAATGGATATGATGACAGGATTCAGATCGGAGATTATACGATACCGGCTCAAGCTTCATATGATCAAATTGCCCAGATTATTACGGGAAATTAAGACGAGCTTCACAGCAGGAAGATCAAATTGACTGTGAATAGTAAGTAACGGTTCACCTTTATTCTCACGCAAGGAATTTTTGTGAGTGAAGCGTAGCGAAAGTCACAGAAATACTGAGGTAATAGTAACTTAGGGGTAGAAAAAAGCAGATTTCCGATTTTTATCGAAAATCCGCTAAAGTAAATGACATTGGCTGTGAATAGTAACAAAAAATGTGTAAAAAAATAAAAAAAATGCTTGACATTTCTTGGAAGATGATATATACTGTAAAAGTCGGTTGACGAAAGAGCTTATGGGATCTTAGCTCAGCTGGGAGAGCATCTGCCTTACAAGCAGAGGGTCATAGGTTCGAGCCCT
>CADBUD010000350.1 GCA_902797785.1 uncultured Lachnospiraceae bacterium | reverse complement strand
TCTGCCGAGATCACAAAAGAAGCAGACAAATTGACTTATACCGAGGGCGAGACTTTTGACCCTGCCGGAATGGAGATTACTGTTGCCTTCGATGGTCCAATCGATGCAGAAGGAACTACAACTAAGACCTACACCAATCTTGCATCTGAGGCAGCTTTTAAAGTATTTGATGAAACCTTGACACCTGCATCCAAAGAGGTCATGATCGTTTATACCTATCAGGGACAAGAAAAATACTTCTATGTTCCGGTTCAAGTAGATTCCGCCAATCCTCTCACGGATCTGACCGCAGAGTTAAAAGCTCAAACACTTCCAAGATTAGGAATGACTTTCATGGATGAGGATATCGAAATCACCGCCACCTTTAAAGATGGCAGCACAAAACAGATTTCCGTAGATGACAGTGGTATTTCCATCAATCCGGATGCATTTACCCTGGATACCAAAAAGGCAACCATCAGCTATACCTATGGCGGCGTTACCATGAAATATGTCATCAGCGGTTTTAAAGTGACAAGATATGTCGAGACCTACAGCTTCGAAGACCGCGAAACCTCCGGAACCATCGTAAAACGGAACTGGGAAAAGAATACCAGCGGAGAAATCGTAGAAACCACGTTTGCTGCTAATATTCCAAATGAGGAAAACGCGAAGGATATCACGCCGACATATGTAAAAGGAGTCAAAAATAACGCGATCTATCTGGATGGAAGCTTTGGACTTCGTCTGGATCAAATTGCCGGTTCCGATTCAAAGAGCTATACCGTCGGAATGTGGATCAAAGCAAAGAAGTATATTGAAAACACTCCAATCATTCAGAGTACCGCTTCCGAATTTGGAGTAACAGACGCCGGACTGGCAGAATCATGGTGTGCCATTGCAGGAGCCAGCACGACCAGAGCAAAACTGTGGTCCCATGGATATGGTGTGAATAATCTATGGGCAAATCTCTCACCTTTAATCAGTCTTCCTTCCGGAGAATCCTCCGAATGGAAATATGTGGTTCTCACCGTGGACGGAACAAGAACCCAGGACAGCGAAGAATACCAAAAGGGAGTCGGATATGCCAAGCTTTATGTAAACGGAGAATTGACCACCTCCGGTGACGTACAAAACGATAAAGAAGGTTATGACGGCGAGAGCAAAGGAAAAACAGTCCACTATGATATGAAGACCTATATTGGTACAAATGCATGGCCATGGGACAAATATTTTGAGGGCTATATCGACGAATTGATCTTTACCAATGATGTATTGACAGAAGAGGAAATCAAGGAAAGCTACGAAGAAGCCTATGCGGATTATCTCAGTGCAAGTACGATAAAAAGCGCAGCATATGACGCCTCTGTAAATGTAGCATACGAAACAGACGAAGAAAAAGTAAAAGAAATGCTCGCAGGTCTCACGATTCAGGCAACGAATCTGAATGATGACACCGTAACCGTGGAAAACGATGCATCCTACTGGACCATCACAGATTACACCGCAAATGAAGTCGCTGCCTATACCGCAACATTTGACCTGAGCAAAACAGGATATTTCGCAGATGAAAATCTGACAGATATCAAAGTGACCGTTAATGTTTTAGAGCCGGCCAATAAACTGACAGCAATGACGGTATCCGGCACTGCCATGACAGAATACTACAGAGGACAGGATTTCGACTTTGGTACCGCCGTATTTATCGCGGAATATGAAGATGGTACCACAAAGGAGCTTCGTCCATCCCAGTTAATGATTTCCCCGGCAGCCATGACGCTGGATACGAAAGAAGTCGCCGTTTCCTACAAGTACGGAAAAGATACAAAGACTTGCTCCATTCCGGTCAGTGTTTCCAAGACCCTGCCTCTGGCTCAGTTCACCTTTGATGATTTCGAGAACGGTTTCTCGGATTCCAATGCAACGGCTATGATTTTTGGAAGCAACTACGATCTGTCAGAAGAAACTCTGATCAGTACCGGAAAGAGTATTAACCTAATGGGAAACACCTGGCTGGATGTGACCACTGCAAGCGGTGAAAGCTTGATGACAGGGGCAAAGGACGTTATCATTTCCTATGACAGCCGGCCACAGGGCGGCAGCGGATGGGCATTTTATACCGCACCGTCAAACAATGCACCGGTTTATCAGAATGAGTACTACGTCGGCGTATTGGACAAAGAAGGTTCCTATTCATTGGAAAGCTATTATGCCGGCCGCGAAAATTCGACCAGCAAGTCGGTAACCTTTAATCCTGACTGCGGTTCGAACTGGAAGCATGTGGACATCTCATTCCAAAATGGCACCGCAAAGATTTACATCAACGGCCAATTAAAAGAATCCTTCAGTAATGCCACCAGCCTGCCGACCATTCTCGGCAGCAACAGCGTATTCCAAATCGGTAGAGCCAACTGGGACGTAGGAGAATACTTCACCGGCTATCTGGATAACTTTACGATTGTGAAAGGTATTTTAAGCGATGAGGAGATTCAGGAAAATTATCTGGATTCGATGGAAGCAGGCGCGATTTCCAGTGTAGAACACGAAGATTCCATCGAAGTGGACTACGGAACAGGAATTTCCACGGTAAAACAGAGACTGGCAGAGCTCACTTTATCTGCAGAAAGAAATAATGGTGCTACGTTGTCCTTGGACAATGAGGCCTCCTATTGGACGATCAAGGATTATTCCCTCAGTACTCCGGGAACCTATACGGCAACCTTTGAAACATCCAAGACAAATTATTACTTTAGTAAGAACATGGCGGAAATCACCGTATCCGTAACGGTAAAGGAACCACAGTCAAAACTGACCGACTTTTTCCTGGCGGAAGGAAGTGTTGTTACAGATTATATCGAGAACGATAAAGCGGATTTAGGAACTGCTGTATTTTCTGCTACATTAAAGGATGTTACAACCAAGGAAGAAAGCACGATCAATCTTGATTCTGCGGATCTGACCATTGTTCCGGAAATCATTACCCGGGATACCAAAAAGATCATCGTTTCCTACACGTACAACGGAACAGAGCTGTCTTATGAAGCTCCTATTTCCGTCACAGCCCAGAATACCGTTTCCTACAACTTTGATGATACGGTAGAAAGCTCTACCGGAGCTGTTCCAGTGGCTTATATCGGAAAAAGCAATGTAACAAACGAAGCTTCGAATCTGACCTATTCCTACGAGACAGGACATAATGGATCCGGCAGTGCCCTTACCATGGATGGAAGCTTTGGAATGAAGCTTCCAGACACAAATCTGAATACCGATATTTATACGATGTCCGCATGGGTAAAGACAACACAAAAGAATGAGTATACTACTATTATGGGAATCACACCTCATACCTTCAATATAACAGGCACAGAATGGTGGATCTCTCTCACCCCGGAAAAATTGTGGTTCAAGTGTGACAATCAGGGAATGGCATGGACCATCTTAGGAACCACATCTATTTCCAATGGAAAATGGACACATGTCGCATTTACAGTGAAAAATGGCATCGGTTCCTATTATGTAAATGGAAAATTAGTTGCTTCCGGTGTTGTACCTTCAAATTCCCTGTCTGATACCGGATATGTCTATCTCGGCATCAATCCATGGGATGATATTTTCAATGGAGCCATCGATGATTTCAGTATAACGAACCGCTGCTTAAGAGCAGAAGAAATTCAAGCTGCTTATACCGCTGGAATCAACTAAAAACAAAGCACTATCTCTTTTAGGAATTTTCCTAAAGACAAGAACCGGACAGCTTATCGCTGTCCGGTTCCTGTCTTTTTATACTCACGAACAATCTTTACGGCAGTGAAATTTCCCCAACAAACACCCCATATTCTTCCCTGGAACAATTTCCAAACAAAATCTCTCTGCCACCCGATACCGTCCGCATCTTCAAGTAATACTTCCCGGCAAGCGGCCGCACTCTGACCTCTGCTTCGATCCATCCTCCAAGGCTTCCCCTGACCGCTTTTAATTTTCCATCTCCTTCTGTATTTCCAAAAACAGAAATTACCGTCTCCTGCACGATTTCTCCCGCATCTGACACACCAGAAAGCACCAGCTCGACCTCCTGATAAACCGGAGCAAATCCGACATTTTCAATTTCAAAATGCCAGACCGCCAGATCCTTTTCCTTCTCCTGTAGCTCCTTCTTTGCCCCATCTGCCTGCCGATACTTTGCAGCTTCTTCAACCCCTACAGATACCTTTCGGATACAATACCGATATCCTAAATGTCTCTCAATATAATCAAATCCATTCATCTGGTCAAACACATCGCTGCTTTCCCATTTCTTCTCCCTCCACAGATCGAGCATTGCCCCATCATGCAGGCAATTCAGATAGGAAATATGCATCCGTTTTAACCGGGATACCATTTCCTCCAACGATGCTGTCTTCGCAAATTTTTCCTGATAGACCACCTCTCCACCATTTGGCACCTGACTGCAGAGAGAATCAATAAAAGAAAGCTCCTCCTCCCGGCTCCATCCATTTTCCCATCCGGCGACTGCCGCAGGCTGGGAGCCGAACGTCCCCAGATGCGTCTCTGAGCCAAAAATCGCATCATCAAACAAACAGACATGATCTAGATATTTTTTCAAAAAACCGTGAGCCGAAGGCATCAGGCTCTCTTTTTTATGCAGCATCCGGTAAAAAGAAGGCTTCCGCACGGCCAGATAAGCCTCTTTTCCCAGTCCTTCCGCCAAAGGCTCTGCAATCGCTATGATTTTTTCCTTCGCCAGAAATTTGGAATTGTGCATCTCTCCCCAGCTTCCGACCAAGACTCCCTGATAGATAAAAATCATCTCTGGAAATTCTGACAATATCGGAACAAGCTGTCCTACATGACGCTCTACCTGGGAAAATCCGGACGGCTCATGCTCCATTCCCTTTCCATCCAGGTCATAGATCACGCGGAGAATCACATCCTTCCCCTGATTCTTGAAATATTGAAGGATCTGGCGAATCCGCATACAGGCTTCCTCGCTGAGATTTTTTCCCCGATAGGCTCCAATGCTGATTCGTACCAATGCAATGGTTTCCTCTTCTACAAAGCATCCGGCGATCAACTCCGGTTGAAATTCCCGGTCAGCATAAAAGGTAAAAATCTGATACCATCCACGCCTGGGATTATTCAATCTCTCTCCGCTTTCCTTTGGATGATCTGCCCGAATCACAAATTCACTTCCGGCTTCTCTCTGTCCCTTAGCCTGTGACTGCAGCGGACTGCCCTGCGATTCTACTTCTGACGAGGGATGCTCTGTTTCATTTTTTCTTAAAGAACTCTTTTTTCTCTTCCAAAAGAACAAGTAGCTTTTCCACCTCTTTTCTGCTGTCGATTTCCTTCTTTTTGGCCATCTGCTGGTATTCCTTTCGCTTTTCGGGATTTTGAATCAGCTCTGCTAAGGCTTCACTAATCCCCTCCGGTGTCAGCTCGCACATCTGTCCATCCACTCCATCGATGACCTGTTCCCTGTTCCCACTGCAATCCGATACCAAAAGACAGCATCCCAAGGTCTGTGCCTCCTGAATCGCAATGCTCTTTCCCTCGAACCGGGTCGCATGCACATAAATATCTGTCTGCGCATAATATGGATAGGGATTCTCTCTTGCTCCGATCAAAAGAAAATCCTCTGTCAGACCGTTTTTGTCAATCTGCTCCTGAAGCTTAGGCCGTAGCTCTCCTTCTCCGACCACATACCAACGAACCTTTCCCACGTCCTTTTCCTTTAAAAGCTTCATCGCATCAATCGCGACTTCATATGCCTTTTGGGTGGTCAGCCTCCCTACGGTCAAAAGCCGGATTCCATCAAAATTATCTATAAATCCGCCCTCTTCCTCTGCTTTTTTCCGTATTCCCTCCTGGTCAATGATGTTATGGAAAATTTCTGTTTTTCCGGCATATTCCGGATAGACCTTTAAAAAGGAGTTTTTTACCTCTTCTGATACCGTGAAGATTTTTTCAAACTCGTTATAACATTTTTTGTCCAGCTTTCTGGTATATCCCGCTTTTCCATAATCAATATGGATAAACCCGACCTTCCGGTCTGCATTGACATAATTCGCAACATAATAGGCCGCTCCGCCCTCGATATAGGCAACTGCCATATCATAGTTTTCAAACACTCGCGGCGCTCCATCCGCCATCATTTTCCACAACAGCTTTTCCGGCCAGATTTCACCCTTCTTTTTCATTCTGGCAAGATTGGTCAGAACATAGGGAATATTCCGGATGCCGCTTCCATTTTTTAACGAGGTCTTTAATACATGCTTTTTCAGCTGCTTTTTTCCCTCCTCACTGTGAATCGGACAATCCGAATATTCCTTATTTAGAAAATGCACATTTTTTGGAATCCGGTTCACCATCTCCCCCTGATTCATCAGTACAAAAAGAGAAACATCGTATTTCTGCGGATCTAGGCTTCCCAGCAACGCCATCAGGGCCACCTCCGCCCCGGCACATCCCAGCGTATTGATTACAAATAAAATCTTTTTCATTGTCTCCTCCTATTTTGTT
>CADBUD010000349.1 GCA_902797785.1 uncultured Lachnospiraceae bacterium | reverse complement strand
CTTTGTCAGAGAAGAAGACGGCCGGAGAAGAAAAGACTTCATCAGAGAAAAATACTGTCGGAGAAGAAAAGACCCCGCTTGAGGAAGAGGCCATCCGTGAAGAAATGTCTTCAATAAACGAAGAGGTTTTCCACACTTTGTTTGAGCAAGCAGATCAGAAGGAAAAATTCATGAATCCACCAGAGGGATTTGATGAATTAGATCCGGTCCGGGAAGAACATGAGCAGGAGTTATCAAAAGAGACTGCAGGAATGAAAGTGACAGAAGGATCAGGGGAAGAGTCGGTGGAGAAATCGGCAGACATTCCAAAGAAGAGAGAGGCTCAGCAGGCAGAGTCTGCAGAAAAAGAGACCGGGAAAAAGTCAAAAGAAAAGAAGACAGAAAAGAAGACAGAAAAGAAGACAGAGAATAAGACATCCAAAAAGAAGAACGAAGGAAAAAAGAAGGTGGCTTCAGAAGGAAAGGAACAGAAGAAATCTGTTTCAGAACGAGAAAAGCAGGTTGCCATTCAAATCAGAAAATATCTTTCCGATGTGGAAGAGGAAGAGCTTACCGAGCTTTCCGGAATCATTGCACCCTTTGAAAGCAAAGAGCTCCACCCATTTTATTTACAGTGCGTAAAGAGCTTTGGACAGGAAAAGGGAGTACATTATTATCATCTGCTGAAATCAAATTTGACAGAGATTTTAAAGGCAGTTTCCGGAGAAGGAAAAGGAAGCGCACAGAGCGAAAAGAAAAAACAAAAATCAACAGAGCAAGCAGAACATATTATGAATGATGTTCTTCCGGATTGTAACAAAGAAGAAATACAGAGTCTGATAAAAATTTTCCGTTCAAATTCAGAAAAAAAGCTACAGCCATTGAATCAGTCAATGCTTAAGACCTTTGGCCATGAAAATGGATCTGAATTCTATCGGAGGTTGAAACCATATTTTTCAGAAATATATCGTTCGCTGTTGTATTAAGAAGAGAAGAAAAAGCAGGATAGCTTCCCCATGGAATAGGAGATTTTGTGAGATGAAACAGGATTTTGGATTCCCCCGCAGTAGGATTGGGCTGTGGGGGATTTTTCATGGAAAAACGGCAAGTCATTTCGTTATTCCTTATCTGGGGAGGAAAGCAGTTGGTTCAGAAGCATTTCATAGACCTGTTGGCTTTTGGCCTTCCAGTTCTGGCTGACGGTTTCTGCCAGGTCCTTTCCCGGCAGACAGATTCGGATTTCCAGAAGCTGTTCATCCTGTTCATTGATGATACATTCAGACAGATATTTCTTCTCGGAAATCTGGGTATAGCTGGAAAAAACAGACAGTTCATTCCGGATCACGGAGATGTTTTCCTTGATGTAACGCTTGATATCTTTGATGACAGCGGTCGGAATATCATCCTGAAAGCAGGCAAGGGTTTTTTCCCCTACTTCTGTAATGGAATAAATAGTCTGTCCCTCCACCTTTTGATGATGGATCAGGTCCGTTTCTAAAAGCTCACTGAGGACCTGCTGCTGGGTCAGAAACTGGGTATAATCCTTCATTACCATAAAGTCGGAAATCTGCGAAGTGTTCAGTCCGATTTCAGAGGTCTTTAGCATATATAAAATCATCAGTTTGTATAGGGTAAAGGGATTTGAAATCATAAAATAACCTCCTATTATTTTCGATGTTTATTTATATTCGTTAACGAAAACCGTTGCCGTTTTTTTCTAACGGCATAAAAATGATGCGCACTGCCACCCCGGATTTTCAAGCAAAATGCGCTTGAAAATACCTTGCAGGATAACGGCTGTGAATAGTAACAACGAACAAGTTTCATAAAGATCAAGAAAAGAAGTAACAGTTCCTTATTCTTCCACAAGGTGTTTTTGTTGAGTGGAGGATAGTGAAAAATGGTCTCCCTGAAAAGCGTGAAGCTCCTTCATGCGGTGATGCAGAGTGTTTAAAATGGTTCTTTTTTGGGTGCAGAAGGACGGCGAAAGTAAAAGAGAGCGGGGGGGATCTCCTGTCAGACGATGGATGACCATATCCGGCGGAAGAAGCCGGAGCGCATGGATCAAAAACTCACAATAGCTTTCCAGCGAAAAATAAGAAAAGGGATACTGCTCATAGTATTCAGCTAGTGCTGTGCCTTTTAGAACCTGCAGAAGCTGAAGCTTGATTCCGTCCACAGGATGGGAGGAAAGATAGCGGATGGAAGAGAGCATACGGTCGGCGTCCTCGGTCGGAAGCCCTAAGATCAGATGGGTAATGACTGTGATGTTTCGGGCCTTCAGCTCGCATACCGCCTTCTCATAGCAGGAAAGAGGATAACCGCGGCGGATAAATGCAGCGGAATCTTCATGGATGGTCTGCAGTCCCAATTCTACCCAGACCGGCTTTAGCTGGTTTAATCGGGAAAGAAGCTCATAGATTTCATCGTTCAAGCAGTCTGGTCTGGTAGCAATCGACAAAATACAGATTTCCGGCTGGGAAATTGCTTCAAAAAACAGCTGTTTCAACCGGTCGATTGGAGCATAGGTGTTGGTAAATGCCTGAAAATATGCAATAAATTTTTTGGCCTGGCTCTTTTTTAGAAGAAGGCTGCGGCCATAGAGAATCTGTTCCTTGATGGAAAGATTAGAATCAGGAAGAAAATCCCCGGAGCCCTGGCTGCTGCAGAAAATACAGCCGCCATAGGAAAGGGTTCCATCCCGATTGGGGCAGGTAAAGCCGCCGTTGATCGGAAGCTTATAGATCTTTTCTCCATAGGTTTGTTTTAAGAACGCATCCAGAGAATAGTAGGGCTTTCCCTGCCAGTGAGGGTGAAGTGATTGGGATGGGGTGCTCATAATTCTGCCTTTCAGTTCTTTTTGATACAGTTTTTCACCGCGGCACTGACGACTTCGGCCACGGTCGGATGGAATGCTTCCGGAAGAATATAGGTATCCGATAACTGATCCTCTGTTACCAGACCGGCAATGGCATTGGCAGCCGCTAATTTCATTTCTTCGGTGATTTCTTTGGCTCCGCCTTCCAATGCGCCCTTAAAAATTCCCGGGAAGGCAACGACATTATTGACCTGATTTGGGAAATCGGAACGGCCCGTGCCGACGATACGCGCACCGGCTGCTTTTGCGGCATCCGGCATGATCTCCGGTACCGGATTTGCCATGGCGAACAGGATGGAGTCCTTGGCCATAGAGGAGACCATCTGCGGGGTAACGATATTGGGAGCCGAGACACCGACAAAAATGTCAGCACCTTTTAAGGCGTCCGCCAGTGTCCCGGTCAGATTTTCAGGGTTGGTGGACTGGCTCATGGCAAGCTGGACCGGATTCTGACAGGAGATCTTGGACAGGATTCCGTATTTATCACAGAGGACGATATTCCGAAAGCCATAGGTCTGTAAGAGCTTCGCGATCGCGATTCCGGCCGAACCGGCGCCATTGATGACGACCCGGCAGTCTTCTTTTTTCTTATTTACGATTTTTAAGCTGTTGATGATTCCGGCCAAGACAACGATGGCTGTACCGTGCTGGTCATCGTGAAAGACCGGGATGTCGAGCAGTTTTTTTAATCGTTCTTCAATTTCGAAGCAGCGTGGTGCGGAAATGTCCTCGAGATTGATTCCTCCAAAGGCAGGGGCGATATGTACGACAGTCCGGATGATTTCTTCCGTATCCTGCGTATCCAGACAGATGGGAACCGCATTGACATTTCCAAATTCCTTGAAAAGAACCGCTTTGCCCTCCATGACTGGCATGGCGGCGAGCGCGCCGATATTTCCAAGACCAAGAACAGCACTTCCGTCAGAAACGACCGCGACCGTATTTGCCTTCATGGTATATTCATAGGCAGCCTCCGGATGCTCGGCAATGACCTTGCATGGTTCGGCTACACCGGGAGTATAAGCGAGGGCTAAGTCCTCACGGGTCTTGACAGGAGACTTGGAGATGGTTTCGATTTTTCCATTCCATTCTTTGTGTAATTCTAATGCTTTTTCTTTGATATCCATAAAAAAACCTTCCTTTATGTTTTATTCCATTGACAGTATAGCACTAAATGGGATTTGATGCTAGAGTTTTTTTGATAAGAAAAATAGTTTACATTTCCTAAAAAAAGTGTATAATATAAAACGGAATGTAGTCATTTTGTACAGAAAACCGTAAAAGGGAAAGAAAAATTTTTGAGGAGGATTTACACATGAAACAAAAAGGAAAAATAGGAAGGAAACTACTGAGCTTTTTGCTTGCCCTAGCAATGGTGATCGAGCTGCTGCCGTGGCCTGTGATTCCAGTAAGGGCAGCAGGCGGAACACTTTCTGGAAGCGGCACGGAAGACTCTCCTTATCTCATTGAGGATGCAGCGGATTGGGCTGCATTTGCGAGTAATATTGCCAGTGGGATAAATGTCGACAAGGTCTATAAACTGTCGGATGGATTCGATAACAGTTCCGCGGCAGTCACAGCTACGGTCGGTACGTCCCAAAGACCTTTTGCCGGCACATTTAACGGCAATGGCAGGACACTGACGGTCAGTCTCGCAGGTTCTAACAGCGATCAGGGCATCGCTCCGTTCCGCTATATCGGAAATGCCACGATCAAAAACCTGAACGTAGCAGGAACGGTCAGTGGAAGCTACCATGCGAGCGGTGTCGTTGGATTTGCAGTGGACGGGAGTACGAATGTCATTGATCACTGTACGGTCGCTGCTTCGATCAATGCCAATGGGACATTTGCCGGTGGGATCCTTGGTCATGGGATGAAATCGAAAACAACGATCAGCAATTGTGTCTTTGCAGGACATATCAATGCAGGATATATTGGCAGCATATGCGGCTGGGCCGAGGCTGACAGAAGTACGACGATGACAATGAAGAATTGTTTAGAGGTCGGTACGTATGAAAATTATAAGATCATGCATCCTGTTGCGCTGCATCACATAGGCAGCAATCCTGCAACATATGAGATTTCTGACTGCTATTACCGCAAGGAAAAGCAGAACATAAATAATGATAAGCAGTTCGTAGAGTTTTCGGAGGACAATGGTACGGCACCGGCCTATCAGGTGATTTTGGAGAACGGGATATCGACGACATCGGAAGCTTTATATACGGCGGCTGATGATGACTCAAAGACGGTTTACTTTGCCGCAGGCGCATCCGTTTTGTTGAGTACAGATCCGGCGGGCGCATCGAACTTTGCTGTAAAAAAGACCAGCGACGGCAGCGATGTTACCAGTGAAGTGCTCAATGACTCGACACTTACGGTACCGGAATATGACGTAACGGTGTATGATAAGGGCGCTGCTCCTATTTTTGAGGCGTTGGAGATATCCAGTGGATATAACAGAGATATTATTGCGGAACAGCTTTCAGCAAATAAAACACCGAGTGGATATGCTGTTTCATACTACGACACGAATGGAAACACTGATTATAGTTTTGGAACGGTATCGGTGCTTGGGGAGGTCACTCCGTCCTATCAGGATACAGGTTTTCCAGATGATGGATACATAAGCTGTATCAGTTCAAGCTATCCGGGACTGTATTGGCAGATGGCACCGTATACGGGGGATAACGCTATGTTCCTGAGAAACATATCCGGCGCGG
>CADBUD010000348.1 GCA_902797785.1 uncultured Lachnospiraceae bacterium | reverse complement strand
GGGGAGACTGGGGAGACCGGGGAAGCACCACAGGAAACTCAGCCACAGGAAATCCAGCCGCCACAGGATAATCCGGTGGAAGGTCAGACAGAAACAGATGCCAGTGGAGGCGGAGAAGAATCCACGGGAGAGACAGAAGAACCCCTGATCCAGGAATAGAGTGACACCGCAGTATATTGTTACGATTCACAGCCACTGTGAATCGTAACGAGAAAAACGGGAAGGAGAGAAAACATGGTTTTTAGTTCTATGACGTTTTTATGTGTCTTTTTACCGATCATTTTTATGATTCATGCCATTGTTCCCGCCATGTGGATAAAAAATACTCTGCTGGTCATTTTCAGTATTATTTTTTATGCATATGGGGAGCCGGTGTATGTTCTTCTTCTTTTGGGGAGTGCTTTGTTCAGTTATCTGTCTGCTCTTTGGATTTCCGGGGCAAAGCAAAAAAAGGGGATTCTCTTTTTGGATATTTTCGTTCATCTTCTTTTGTTGGCATGGTTTAAATATGCGGGGTTCTTGGTGGAAAACGTGAATCATATCTTTCGACTGGAGCTGGATGTTCCGAAAATCGCGCTTCCCATTGGAATTTCTTTTTTTACTTTTCAGTCTATGTCCTATGTCATCGATGTTTATCAGGGAAAAATAAACGTGCAGAAAAATCCGGGGAAGCTTCTGCTCTATCTTTCTTTTTTTCCTCAATTGATTGCCGGACCGATTGTAAAATATAGGGATATCGAATCTGAAATATCCCATCGGAGCATTGGGGCAGAGGAGGCGGCTAAGGGCTTTCAAAGATTTCTCATAGGACTTTCCAAAAAAGTACTAATTGCGGATACGATGGCTGTTGTGGCAGATGGAATCTATGCGGCGGATGCCGGGCAGCTTAGTTTTTTCTCTGCATGGCTTGGAGCATTGGCATATCTGCTCCAGATTTATTATGATTTCAGCGGATACAGCGATATGGCCATCGGCATGGGGCGAATGTTCGGCTTTCATTTTCGTGAAAATTTTCATGTTCCATATCTGGCAAGAGGGATGAAGGATTTTTGGAAACGGTGGCATATTTCCCTAACTGACTGGTTCCGGGAATATCTCTATATTCCCATGGGGGGCAACCGCAAGGGAAAATGGCGTACCGCAGGAAACAAACTGTTCGTATTTTTTTGTACCGGATTGTGGCATGGAGCAAACTGGACATTTGTATTTTGGGGATTATTTCATGCGGCATTCCTTCTTCTTGAGGATGCGGTTCCCGCCATACGAAAGCTTCCCGGATGGCTGCTGCATGGGTACACCATACTCACTGCCTGCATCAGCTTTGTCATCTTCCGGTCGGAAAATATGGGACAATGCCTGACCATGTTCAAAGCTATGTTCAGCGGTTTTGGCGTGGATGGAGCAAAAATGAGCTTGTTTGTCCGTTATTTAAATCCATGGTTTATCATGATGTTCCTCCTTGGCTTTTTAGGAATGGGAATCTTGCAGCGGATTTGGGAAAAGAAGACGGCGAAGGTAGATGTTAGATCAGAGAAAAAAGAGGTGATTTTGCAGGTGGGACGGTATGCCGCGTCTTTGACGCTTCTGATCTTGTGCATGCTGCAGCTGGCAGGGAGTACATATCATCCGTTCATCTATTTTCGTTTTTAAACCGATTGGCAAATCCTATGTTCATTAACGGAAACCATTGCCGGTTTTTGCTAACAGGATAAAATGATGTGCACGGATGACGCATGAACAAAACGGCAAGCTATTTTGCACGTGAGGATAACTATGGTAGTTCACCAGGGAGGAAAAGAATGAAAAAGAAAGGCAGCCTGATTTATTTAATCATAGGAATGTTTCTGTGCCTGACGCCTCTGCTTGGAATGCTGTTCGTTTCACAAAAGGAATCAGGTTCAGAGCAAAGGCGGCTGGCAAAGTTTCCCAAGCTGGTCGAAGAGGGAAAATGGAATACTGCTTTTTTGTCAGAAGCAGGCCGGTATTTTGAAGATCATTTTGCATTTCGGGAAGAAATGGTAGGGGTCAATTCTAAGATGGAAGCTTCCCTGTTTTTGACCTCGGCAGTCGATACCGTCGTGGTCGGAACGGATGGCTGGCTGTATTATTCGGATTCCCTTCCGGATTATCTAGGAGATTATGAAATGTCGGAAGGGGAGGCCTTTTGTCTGGCGCAGAATCTCTCCCTGATGCAGCGCACCTTAAAAGAAAAGGGAATCCGTTTTTTATTTACGATCGCACCAAACAAAAATTCCCTCTACGGAGAGCATATGCCGTATTATGATCAGGTGAAGGCAGAGCGGAAGAAAAATGTGGAGGTGCTCCTGCCACAGCTAAAGCAGCAAGAGGTGGCATATGCCGATCTTTTTGCCGCCTTTTCGCAGAACCCGCAGGTGAGATACCGGAAGCAGGATTCGCATTGGGATGGAAGAGGCGCGGCACTGGCAGCAGATGTTCTTTTGAATCAGCTTTCCATCCGGCATCCTTCCTATTCAAAGGAGCAGTTCAAAAAAACAAAGACCGAAAAGGGCGATCTGGCGACCGCACTGTATGGAGCACTGGCAGAACCGGAGTGGGATTACGAATTAAAGGAACCGGCAGCATTTCGTTTTTTAGAAGGGACGAGGACGCCGGCTGCAGCTTTGGAGGGAGAGAAGAATGAGACGTCCTGGGAGGATTATTTTATTCACACCATAAAAACAGAGCCGGAGAATCAGACGAAAGAAGGTCAAGAAAATCAGAGCCAGGAAGAACAGACTGGAGGAAGGCTTCTTATGTTTCGGGATTCTTTTGGAAATACATTATGCCCATTTTTGGCAGAGGCATATCAGAATGCTGCGTTTTCCAAGGAAACCGTCTATCATATGGACCAGCTCATAGAGCAGAATCAGCCGGATACCGTTATTGTGGAGATTGTAGAGAGAAATTTGAGAAATTTGGTCATATTTGATGCAGAAAACCAACAGCACAGCGGTCCGCCGGTCATGCTGACGCCGATAGCAGAGCCTGAATCGTTGGCAGCAGAGCCAAAATCACTGACAGCAG